>JAGBTR010000115.1 GCA_017631215.1 Clostridia bacterium
AGGATGAGCCCGAGGGGCACCGTCGGACAAGACGACAGCGCCGCGCGATGCTCTCGCGTGCCGTTGCCGAGCAGGAAAAGGCGCGCCGTGAGCGGTCGATGGGCAAGCGCGACGAGTCAAAGGATTGGACGGCGGCGGGGGAGCGTGACCGCGATTTGGTCACCGTTGCGACCGACGATCCCGATATCCGCGCGCTGGCGGACGGCGAGGAGATGAAGAAATCTGCCCGACGCGCCGCTACGGACAACCATGCCCCCGAGACGGTCGAGACGGCGCCCCCGCCCGAGCCTGCCGCGCCCGATCCCCTCGAGCCCCGCGATGCCACCTGCTACTTGGACGGCAACGAGGTGGGCGCGGACGGCGTGGTCGAGCTGACCGTGGCCTTGGTGCTGCGCGAGCTTCGTGCCGGTCGCTCCTGCCTTCTGATGTGGTTCGATGCGCGTGCCGAGCTGGGGGCGTTTGGCTTTGAGCTTCACGAGGTGGCGGACTTTGAGGCCGTGTACCGTCTGTTTGCGACCGCCCCCCTGACCGCGCCCGAAAACGGCGTGGGCAAGCTGCGCGCGATGCTGGGCGATACCCAGGGCATCAAGCAGATCATCGTGACCGCCGCGCTTGACCGCGTCTCGATGAGCGAGATATGCGATATCCCCGGCGTGTCGGGTGCCGGCGAAAACGGCTCGACCACGCTGACCTATTACGCGCCCGAGGAGCGCTTTGCACGTCCTGCCGAGCTGCGCGTTTATCTGGAGGGCTGTCGGCGTATGCTGGCAGAGAAGGGCATCGAGGCCGTCGACGGCACGCCCTGGATCGTGCGAGAGGGGGTGACGGAATGAGCAAGCAACGCCAAGCACACCGCAAGGACGAGACGCTCGCCGTCTGTCCGCCCGAGCTGGCGGGTCGCTCGCTCGGCCTGCGCATCTTTGGCTGGTTGTGCCGTATTGCCGTTGTGGCTTGCGCCGCGATGGGACTTAGCGGCTTTGTGCTGTCGGCGCTTTACCCCGAGCTGTCGCTGAGTGCCTCCCATCTGGCGGCGCTGGTCACCGTTGTGCTTGTCACGCTGGGCTCGCTCCATTGGGCGGCCGCCATCGTGAGCACGCTTGCCGCGCTGGGCGGCGGGCTGGTCTACCTGCTCCTTCAGGGTGACCTTGTCGCCACACTGCACCGCATCGCTGTGACGGGCTATAACGCCGCCTTGGATCGGTTGTATGATCGCGGCTACTATTCGATGATGCTGTACCGCCTTCCCGACGCGGGGGGCGATGCGGTTCGTTCGCTGACCGAATTTTCCGTTGTTGTCAGCGTGATGCTTGCGCTCGTGGTCGGTCTTTGCCTGGTCAAGCGCGCTCGCGTCGGCGTGGTGGCAACGCTGTCAACCGTCCTGCTGGTGCCGCTGTTTACCTACAACGTCCCGCCCGCCAACGGCGCGATCACGCTCGCCATCGCAGGCTTTGCCGCGGCGATCGTGCTGGCCGTGTTCGATCGCACCTATGATCGAGCCGACGACGGCACTCATGCGACGGCGGCATCGCTGTACCGCTCGGAGCGCCCCGTGGTGCCCGAGGACGTACCCGCGGAGGCGCCGACCTCGTCCGAGAGGCGCAAGGCACGACCGGATATCGTGACGGTCGAGGATGAGCTGACCGATTATTTCCGCCCCGCCAAAAAGAAACCGGCCAAGGTCTCCAAAAGGGAGCCCGCCGCGAACGATGCCGAGACGGCTCGCCGCCGTGCGCGGGAGCAGCTCAGAAAATACGACCGCGAAACGCTCTCGAGCCGCCGTGCGCTGGGCGGTATGTCCGCCGCGATCCTGCTGGCGGTCTGCCTGCTCGTTATGGCGATCCCGACGGCAACGGTCAAGGGCGCATTTTCCCCCATTCCCTCGGTCGACCGCCGCGTTGAGGCGCTCCGTGAATACGTGACGGCAAGACTGCGCGGCGACGATCCCGTGCTCGACCTTTACGCCTATCTTGAGTCCATCGAGGACGCCGAGCCACACACGACCACGGCAAGCACGCGCGAGTACGAGGAGATCAAGCTCCTTCACGTCGCCTCGCAGTACGGTGCCAACCTTTACCTGCCGACCTTCATCGGTGTGGACTACGAGGAGGGCGCGTGGCAGTATTTCGACGACGAGGCTTATGCCGCCTGGCGCGACCGCTACGGCGTGCGGGACACCCCGTCCGAGGCGCGGTATATCGACTTTCTCCGCCTGATGCAGCCCTCCCTCCTTCGTGCCGACGTTGACTTCGTCGAGAGCTTTGATGCCGACCGATCCTACGGTCTTGTCAGCTATCAGGTCAACTTCACCCGAATGAGACTGCTCGACTCGCTCGTGCTTATGCCGCGTGTGTATGACGCGAGCTATGGGATTGTCAACTACCGCACCGCCGAGCGGCGGGAGGATCTCGCCTTTGCCAACGCCTTTGACGGCATCTATACGGGTCATCTGTTCGACGTGAGCGGTCTGCAATACGGAGCGCTCGTCCGCGCACCCATCCAGACCGATCCCGAATGGATCGATAACGTCGCGGAGATGATCGCCTGCTATGAGACGAGCCGTGCCGCCATCGACGAGTATGAGCAGATGCGCAACAAATACGGCTACGAGCCCGACTTTGCGTCGACCGCCTCGGATACGTATACCGATCTGTTCCGTATGTATATGGAGAAGACGCGCGCGACCGACCGCCGCGAGATGCTGCGGTATCTTGAGCAATGGGACACCTACGCCGATTTTGCCTATGAGACGTATCTGGACGGCGCGGATGGCGAGATCCTGTCCGACTATATCGCGCGTGTGGTGGAGCAGAGCGGCGTGGATGCCGCGCTTGCCGCCGTGAGAGATTCGACCGATGCCGAGACCTACCGCGCCCGTCACGCGCTCACTATGGCGCTGATCGACGAGCTGGCATTGAACTATACCTATACGCGCACCATCACCGCCGAGGCGGAGGCTACGCTGGACGGCGTGGAGAATTTCCTGACCGTCACGCGCGAGGGCTACTGTGTGCAGTTTGCCTCGACCGTCGCGCTGGCGCTGCGCGAGCTGGGCATCCCCGCCCGCTATATGGAGGGCTATCTCGCAAGCGACTATACCTATAATATGTCCTCGACGGGACTCAACCGCTATACCTCCTACGTGCGTGACAGCGACGAGCACGCCTGGGTGGAGGTGTGGTACGACGGCGTTGGCTGGATCGTCTACGAGACGACGCCCGCCTTCTATACCGATATGTACGGTAATACCTCGCAGACGGCGACCCAGCTGCCCGAGATCGCGCCCGAGGTCGACCCCGCTGACCCGAGCGAGCCGACGGTGGAGCCCGAGACGCCCGACACCGAGCCCATCGAGCCCCCGACCGACCCTGCCGAGCCGCAGACGAGCCTGCCCACGGGGCTGATCGTTGGCATCGCGGCGACCGTCCTCGCGGTTGTGGCTGTCACCGTAGCGACCGTGTGGTGGCTGCGCCGTGTCCGCCGTGCCGAGCAGGAGCGGCAGGAGAGAGCACTGCGAATGCTGACGAAGGATGTCGAATATGCCGACGAGACCGACCGCGCCGCCGCTGCCCGCGCCGTGGTGCGCGAGACCTTGACGCTGCTTGATCTGTGCGGTACGCCGCCCGAGCGAGGTGAGCTGTCGCCCGACTACGCCCGCCGCCTCGCGACGACCTACGCCGACCTTTGGGGCGACGACGATCGTGCCGCCACCGAGTCGCGCCTTGCGCGTGTGCTCACAGCGGTGCAGGCAGAGGAGTTCGGCTACGGTATGACGCGCGAGCAAATGCGCGGACTTGCCGACCTCTATCTGGCGCTCCGCAAGACGGCAGACCGCCGCATCCCGCCCATCAAGCGCGCCTATCTGCGCTATATCAAGCGAATGCTGTAATACCCACGGGGCAGGAGATCGATCCGATTTTCTGCCCCTGAAAAAACTTTTTTAAAAATTTTTGAAAAAGGGCTTGACAAATCGAGCAAAAGGTATTATAATAATCAGGCTGTCAAACAGCACGTGGCGTTAGCTCAGCTGGATAGAGTGTTTGGCTACGAACCAAAAGGTCGGGGGTTCGAATCCCTTACGCCGCACCAAACAAAAATAGCAGGCATTTATGCCTGCTATTTTTGTTTGGTACAGTGTATCGGACAGAGAAACTCCGTGAAAGAAGGACACCGCAAGCGGTGTCCTTCTTTTTGAACTCGCGCTTGCGCGAGTTCGGGGTTCGAATCCCATCGCGCGGAGCGCGATCTTGTTCGGCTGTCTTTTTGCGCCGCTTGCGGTGTCCTTCTTTTTGAACTCGCCTGCGGCGAGTTCGGGGTTCGGATCCCATCGCGCGGAGCGCGATCGTGCTTGCGCGTTCTATTTGC
>JAGBTR010000116.1 GCA_017631215.1 Clostridia bacterium
CGTTTATTGTCGTAGCGGCCTACGTCTTTTACTATATCGGTGTCGGCGGCGGTGCTTCGACCGAGGTACTGATGGATCACGATCTTGGCGCGCCCGCGGCCTTCTCGAACGTATTCGGAACGGTTGGCGGTGTGCTGCTCAACATCTGCATTGTCGTATCCTGCTTGGGTACGCTCAATGGCTTGATGCTGGCGACCACGCGCGGCATGTATGCCATTGCCGCACGCAAGGAAGGTCCTCGTCCGAAGACCTTTGAGCAGATCGACCGTACGACCAACATGCCCACAAACTCCTCGATCTGGGGATTGTTCGTGTGCGCCGCATGGCTGCTGTATTTCTATGGTGCAAACCTGACCGAGCCCTGGTTTGGTCTGTTTAGCTTTGACTCGTCCGAGCTGCCGATCGTCACGATCTACGCGCTCTACATCCCGATGTTCATCATGTGGATGAAGAAGGAAAAGTCCTTAGGATTTGTCAAGAGATTCCTGTTGCCGAGCGTGGCAATTCTGGCCTGTGGCTTTATGGTATACGCGGCGGTGTATGCGCACGGCATCACACCTTACCTTGCAGCAAAGGCCGAGGGAAGATTCTCGATGCCCGTGCTGTTTTACCTGATTGTCTTTGCGGCGATCATGCTCGTCGTATTCTTCTTCTCGGACACCTTCAGACGTTGGACGAAACGATCCGAGGAAGACAGACCCCACAAAAAGAAATAAGAAAAGATCGAACAAAAGCAAGAGCCGCGGGGGACAAGCCGCGGCTCTTTTTGCGCAAAATGACAAGGGGACTTGATTTTTGGCAGAGCTGGTGATATAATAAATCACAAGAACAAAAAATAGGATTCATTTAAGGGAGAGTGCTATGATTTTTGAAAAGCAAATCGTCAACGGATATCGATCGACGGCGTACGCAAGATGCGACGATGCCGAGACGGTGTTTTATTTTTCTCCGAAGGATTTTTGCGGCCTGCAGGTCGAGCCGCACACCTTTACGGCCTCGGCAGGACACACCTTGCAGGGATATTTTTATCAGTACGAAAACCCGATTCCCGATCGCCTGATCGTCTTTGATCACGGCTTTGGCGGCGGACATCGTGCGTATATGAAGGAGATCGAAAAGCTTTGCCGCCACGGCTATCGCGTGTTTGCCTACGACCATACGGGCTGTATGGCCTCCGGCGGCGAAAGCCCGAACGGACTTGCCCAATCGCTCTGCGACTTAAACGATTGCATCGCCATGCTTCGCGCCGATGCTCGCTACGCGAAAATCGACCTCTCGGTGGTGGGTCACAGCTGGGGCGCGTTTTCTACGATGAACATTACCGCGTTGCACCCCGACATTTCCCACATCGTCGCCCTGAGCGGCTTTGTGTCGGTTCCCGAGATGGTTTCCACCTTTTTTGCCGGACCGCTGAAGGGCTATCGCAAGGCCATTCTTGCGCTGGAAGAGCAGTCAAACCCTGTCTTTGTGAAATACCATGCGGCAGACACGCTTGCCGCGTCGCAGACAAAGGCACTGCTGATCTATTCGGAGAACGACAAGCTTTGCACGCGCTCGCATTATGACATTCTGCGCGCTCGCCTGGAAGGGAAGGAGAACGTGCGCCTTTGGCTCGTTCCCGACAAGGGACACAATCCGAACTACACCCTCGATGCCGTAGCCTATCTCGGACTCTTCCGCAAGGCTCACGCAAAGTTCTTGCGCAAAAAGGGCCTTACGGCCGAGCAAAAGGCGGCCTTCGTTGCCTCGTTCGATTGGGATAAAATGACCCAACAGGACGAGAAGGTCTGGCGCGTGATTTTCGAGCACCTGGATTCGTAATAAAAAAACCGCATCGGCAAGCGATGCGGTTTTTCTTTTGTCGTATTCAAATCTTTTTCTTGATGTTCAGGATTCGGACGATGACGGGGGAGAGGACGATGTTCATGCCAAGCTCGAACAGGAAATTGGCAAGTGCTAAGGCGATGAACACACCAAAGCCCGCTTCTGCCACACCGACAAGCTGACCGATGGCGGCCGCGTCGTCCATAAAGAAGCAAAGGCAACCGAGCAGGAAGACAGCCGTGTTGACGATGGGCGCTGTGATGGCGGCGGCTACGACCGCGACGTATTCGTTGACGCGGCGCAAAAGCTTATAGACAAGGCCTGCCGCAAGGCCGCACAGAATACCCTTGGCTACGACCGTGACGAGCGTTCCGGGAATATCAAAAGCTAAGAAAAGTGCCGCGCCACCGCTGAGCAGAACGGTCATGGCAAAGACAAAGCCGAGCCAAGCACCGATGCCGACACCGCACATCGCGGCTCCGATGACGATCGGAATGAGCGCGACGGCCGTCGAGAACGGGCCGAAGAAGGCGGTAAAGGTGCCGAGCAGCTGCAAGAGAATCACGAAAGCCGTGAGTATTGCCGAGAGCACCATGGTTTTGGTAGACATTTTTTGTTTGTTGAGCGACCTCATAAAGACCTCCTTTGGATTGACGGGGATCATTGCATTTTTGTTTTCGAGCATATTATAGCATCTTTTGGGCAAAA
>JAGBTR010000017.1 GCA_017631215.1 Clostridia bacterium
CCTCAAAATCCGAGAACAAAGGAATTTTTGAGTAAGGTTTTATAAGAATAAGGCGAATTTTATGTGGGGGAACTTCTTTCAAGAAGTTCCCCCACATCGTTCTCCTCGTCAATACTCCCTATGCTGCTTCCAGATATCCAGTATCATCTGATATCTCTCGGGCGGCAGACCGCGGAAGGGGACGTTGGAGGTGCAGTAGATATAACCGCCACCGGGCTTGCCGTGGGTGAGGGCGTAGAGCGCACTCGCGCGCACCTCGTCGTCGGTACCCGTCTGCATCAGGGCGCAGTTGACGTTACCGCAGATAGCGACGCCCGATGCCGCCGTGATCCGCTTGACCTCGGCGATATCCACGCCAGCCATCGGATCGATGGAGTGGATGGCGTGCGGACGGCACTCAATGAGCTGATCGAGGATGGGCATAATGTTACCGTCGGTATGCTTGATGGCATAGCCGCCCATCGAGCGGATGCCGTCGATGATGCTCGCGAGGTAAGGCGTGATGAACTCACGGAACATCGTCGGAGACAGAAAAGGACCTGAATTATAGCAATAGTCGGAGCACAGAATGAAGCTCTCGACACCGGCGTCGAACATACGCTTATTGCGCTCGATGACGTAGTTCATACGGTGCTTGGCCTCCTCGTGCAGACCCTCGGGATCGTCTGCCGTGCGGTAGGCAAATTCGTACATCTTATTGCCGTCGGGGATCTCAAAGGTGCCGTCGCCGTGGTAGGTCAGGAGAAACTTGCCGCCCGTCAGGCGGTGGATGAGCTGTGCCGTCTTGGCGGCGTGTTGCTCGGACAGCCACGAGATTGGAATGATCGAATGCTCCAATGCCGTATAGACCTTGACCATAAACTCCGCGTTCTGCTCAAGCTTATAGTCGATCTCGCTCTGCGACAGCCCCGCAAGCTCATGCTCGCGGAGAAAATCGCCGCCGAACATCTCGGGAGCCAGCTGATATTCCAGCTCGAAGGTGGGAACGTAGTCGGGAACGCGGCATTCCAGCGCGGCGATCGCGCGCTCGCGGTGCGTCATTGTGATCGGCATATTCAAGGTCTCCCTTCCGAAATATTATTCCTCGACAAGCTCCATCTTATCAATGACAATGGGCGTGCGGGGCACGTCGGAGAAGTAGCCGTAGCGACCCGTCTTGGCTGCGGCGATGGCATCCAGCACGTCGAAGCCGTCGGTCAGCATACCGAAGGCGGCATACTGGCTGTCCAGATGGGGGGCGTTTGCGTGCATTACGAAGAACTGCGACGAGGCAGAGTCGGGGTCGGACGTGCGCGCCATGGACAGCACGCCGCGCGTGTGCTTGACGTCGTTGTCCATAAAGCCGTTGGCGCGGAACTCGCCCTTGATCGAGCCCGTCTCGCGGTCAGCGAAATCGGCCGTATAGCCGCCGCCCTGGATCATAAAGCCCGCAATGACGCGGTGGAAGATGAGCCCGCTGTAAAAATCGGACTTGACCAGCTTCAGGAAATTCTCGACCGTCTTGGGTGCCTTCTCGGGGTACAGCTCGGCGGTCATCACGCCAAGGTCGCGGACGTGGATCTTTACGATGGGATGGTTCATAGTTGTGTTTCCTTTCGTTTTATATAGATTCGTTTTTGTTGATAAATTGGGGGTTTATAGGGTGACTTGACGGCGAGCAAAAGGCTTCCCCTTGAGGGGAGGCTCCCGCCGAAGGCGGGTGGTGAGGTGTAGCCGTCCGCAGACGGCGTTTCCCCTTGTATATCAACGAATGTTTTGCTTTCTCACACCTCATCCGTCACGCTTCGCGTGCCACCTTCCCCTCAAGGGGAAGGCTCGGTTCGTGCATCGCCCAACAGACCGCCAAATCAAAATTCAAAGATCGTTTCCATCTCCGGATACGGATCAGCGCTATGCTCGGAGAGCGGCGCATTTCCCGCGCGGGCGTTGTCCATAAAATTGAGAAACTGCTCAAAATCGGGGCGCTTGTGGCGGTGTCCGCCCGGTCGGAACCACGCGCCGACGGTATCCTCACAGCCGAGATATCGGTGGCACGCCTTGACCGCCAGATAGGTCTGGCGCGATGCCCACGGATTGATCCAGTCGTCGTCCAGTCCCTCGCACTGCAGATAGTAGCGCGGCGCGATGAGCGCACCGAAGAAATGCGCGTCGTGCGGCAGAGCGGCGATATCGTTCTCATAGGGACGAAGCCCCTCGCTCATCCAGTGGGGAAAATGGATGAACATATCCGCGAGCGTCTCGGTGCGGTGGGGCGAGTGGGGGGTGTCGGTCAGCTCGTAGCGATAGACCGCACAGCCGTGCGTGCCGCTGTTGTTGGGGCAGACGTACTTGACCCGCTCGTCCATCACGGACGCGAGCAGAACGGTCTTGCCGCCGCGCGAGTGACCCGTGATGCCGATCTCGTCCATATCGACGTACGGCAACTGTGCGAGGGCGTCGATGGCGGCGATATAGCCCCACGCCCACGCCGAGATGGCGGTGAAATCCTTGTTTTCGGGATAGAGGTCATAGATACCGCCCTCGCGCGGTGTCTTGCGGTCATAGGCCATATCCAGACGATTGAAGCGCGCCACGACGTAGCCGCGGCTGTTTGCCAGCTCGATCGTATCGCTTTCGCAATTGTTGTAGCAGCCGTCGCCCGTCAGGAGGACGGGATATTTTTTGTCGCCCGCGATGCTCTGATGGTGAGCGCGTGCGACCGACAGCATAAAACTGATCTGTTTCTCACGGCTACCCGCACGGACGCGGTAGCACATCTGCAGCGCGCCCTCGTTGAGCGGCTCGACCGTGACCACCTCGGGGCGGGGCGGCATACCGCCGAATTCGGTCATAACCACGCGGTCGCGGATGGCGTCGCGGTTTTGCCACCACTCCTCGGGGGTCATACGCGTGCCGTCCGCCTTCAGAAACGGGTCGGGGAGACGACCGTGTACGGTGATCTTCATATGGACCTCCTTATTCCTGTTCTTTTTCCCAAGCAGCCAGCAGCCGCTCGGCAAGGTTTCTCATACCCTCGTCGCCCGGATGCCAAGCCACGCCCGCGTGCTCGAAAAGACCCACGGCACGCATCTTGGGATCGTCACCAAGGTCGCCAAGCTCAACGATGGGCTTGCCTGCGCGCTTTGCCACCTCGCGGAACTTGTCGTCCACGGGCTTGCGCGTCCAGAAGCAGGTGGAGTAAATGACCTTGGTGTGGGGGGCGCAAAGGAATTTCAGATAATCCTCGGTGCCCGTGACCAGATCGTGTCCCTCGTCCAGCCGCTCGTAGCGCACGTTATCGCCGATGCGGAAGAACAGCACGTCGGCGGCATAGTCGCGCGCCGCCTCGAAATTCGAGTAGCTGCTGTCATCCCAGAACTGTGCCTCCCATTTCCAGCCCTGCGTGATGCAGAAGGAGGCGTTGGGGTACTTCTCGCGGATGGCGGACATCATCACGTGGACGTAGTCGTTCTCCTCGCACGAGGCGGCCATACCGTAATCGCCGTACCAGCCGATCTCCTCCTTGGGGGCGTGCTTGGTGATCGAGTTGCCAAGAAACATAAATTTCGGGCTTCCCTCGGGATTGATGAAGGTAACAAGATCGGTATCCTTCAGCTGATTTTTCGCTTCGACGGTGTTGTTTCTCCAGGCTTCGCTCATAGCAGTGATCTCCTTTTGATGTGATTTGGTAGGGCGGGGGCTTGCTCCCGCCGCTGACTTGAAGTTTGGTTGATCTCGGACGCCCTCTCCGTCACCTTCGGTGACACCTCTCCCGCCGGGAGAGGCTTGCGATAAAGCGAAAGGCTCTCCCTCCGGGAGAGCTCCCGCGCAGCGGGTGAGAGGGTTGTTTGACGCTGACTTATCGGATCTCCTTCGGCACCTCGACGGGGTCGGGGTAGCCGATGGCGAACAGCTCTCTTGTCCGCTCGGTCTTGCCTTGCAGATAAAGGTAGGCAAACAGCGCCTCCATCCCCGTAGCGGTGCGGTATTCGGACATCGAAGCACGCTTGGGGACGTTGGTATGGACGTTGTTGCGCCCACGGCGAAAGACCGCGCTCTCCTCCTCGGTCAGCACGGGCAATATTTTTTTCATTGCCTCGGCCTGCGCGGGGGCGGTAACGAAGGCGGCGGCCGCTTTATTCAGATGCGCGGCGGTCGACAGCCCCGCGGCGATCAGATGCTCGCGGGTGAGCAGCTCGAGGACGCTGTCGCCCAAATACGCAAGGGCGGCGGCAGAGAGCTCGTTGAGGGGGATGGAATGGTCGGACATAAAGGCTCCTTTCGGAGATTGATGAGATTCAAATTTTGATTTATCGGCGACGCACAATCCCGTAGGGCGGTGCCTTGGTGCCGCCGAAAACGAAGGCTTTTTCGGTTGTGACGGCGGGAGCAAGCCCCCGCCCTACAAAATACATCGAACCGCTAACCCCAATTTGTTGCGATATTCAATCGCTCACCTTAAGATACTTCCATCCGTATCTTGCGATGGAGACAAGGACGGAGGTGATGACGAAGACCTCGCAGAGGATGCCACCGATGGAGAAGACGATGATGTTATTGATCAGCCAGAAGGGCGAAGAGCCGAACAGCTGCCAAAGTCGCAGCTTGGCGCTGTTGCGCTGCCACATGCCCATCGTTCCGCCAAATTGTCCGAGCAAGGGCAGAAGGGCAATGGGTCCGTCCAGATACAGCCCGATGGCGCTGCATGCAAACAGAACGGTCAAAAGAAGGACAAGCTGTGAATTTGCTCGTGTGCGTTTATCAAAAAGCAAGAGCAACGAGCGGAAAACGCTAAATACGTTCATGATGGCGCCGGCAAACGAGCCAAGCAGCAGATAGCTGACACCGAAAAAGGTCGAGCCGACCAGTATCATAGCGATCACACCGCGCGTTTTTTTGCATTGCATGGACAAAATATTGATGACCATGCCGATGATGCTGAGTACTTGGGCTAAAATTTCAATCGGTTCCATTTGTCAGTTCTTCAAGCTGTGAATGGGCGCGGGCACACGTCCGCCGCGCGCGATAAACTTGGCGGGCGAGTACTCGCTGAGCTTGATGATGGGCGCGTAGCCGAGCAGACCGCCGAATTCGACGTTGTCGCCCACGCCCTTGCCGATGGCGGGAATGAGACGCACCGCCGTCGTCTTGGTGTTGGCGACACCGATGGAGATCTCGTCGGCGATGATGCCGCTGATGACCTCGTCGGGCGTGTCGCCGGGGATGGCGATCATATCAAGACCGACCGAGCAAACGGCCGTCATTGCTTCCAGCTTTTCGATGGACAGCGCGCCTCTCTCGACCGCCGCGATCATACCTGCGTCCTCCGAGACGGGAATGAATGCACCCGAAAGTCCGCCGACGTGCGAGGATGCCATGACGCCGCCCTTCTTGACCGCGTCGTTGAGCATTGCCAGCGCCGCCGTCGTGCCGTGTGCGCCGACCGACTCCAGACCCATGCCCTCCAGAATATGGGCGACCGAGTCACCGATGGCGGGCGTGGGGGCAAGAGACAGATCGATGATGCCAAAGGGAGTATCGAGCGCGCGTGCCGCCTCGCTCGCAACGAGCTGACCGACGCGCGTGATCTTGAATGCCGTCTTTTTGATGACGTCAGCCAGCTCGGACAGGTTGCAGTCCCCTGCTCTCTTGATGGCCGAGGCGACGACACCGGGGCCCGAGACGCCGACGTTGATGACGCAGTCAGGCTCACCGACGCCGTGGAAGGCGCCCGCCATAAAGGGGTTGTCCTCGGGGACGTTGGCAAACACGACCAGCTTGGCCGCACCGATGCTGTCCTTGTCGGCGGTCAGCTCGGCGCACCTCTTGATGACGTGACCCATCTCGGCGACGGCATCCATATTGATGCCCGCCTTGGTGGTAGCGACGTTGACCGACGAGCAGACCGTCTCGGTCTCGGCCAGCGCCTGCGGGATGACCGAGATCAGATTGCGGGCGCTCTGGGTATAACCCTTATGCACCAGCGCGGAAAAGCCGCCGATGAAGTTGATGCCCAGCGTGCGCGCCGCTCTTTGCAGCGTGTGCGCCAGACGCAGGTAGCCGTCGGGGGTGAGGTTACCGCCGATGAGCGAGGCGGGCGTGATGGACACGCGCTTATTGACGATCGGCACGCCGTATCTCTTTTCGATGTCCTCGCCCGTCTTGACCAGATGCTCGGCGCGGCGGGTGATCTTGTCATAGACGCGGTCGCAGAGTCTCGACTCGTCCTCGCTGACGCAATCGAACAGCGAGATGCCCATGGTGATGGTACGGATGTCGAGGTTCTCCTCGCGGATCATATTGATGGTTTCGAGAATGTCCTGTGTATTGAGCATAGCAAACCTCTCAGATGTGGTGCATGGTGTTGAAGATATCCTCGTGCATGGTGTGGATATCCAGCGTCTTGGACTTGCCCAGCTCGCTGAGCTCGTCTGCAAAGGCGGCAAAGGGGACGGTGAGACCGTCCAGCTCGGCGATCATGATCATAGCAAAATATTCGCTCAGGACGCTCTGGGTGATCTCGCAGATGTTTGCGCCGCGCTTGGCGCAGACAGCGGAGACGTCCGCGATGATACCGACGGTATCCTTTCCAGTAACGGTGATAACAGCCTTCATAATGTGTTTCCTCCTTGGTGATAGGGTTGGGGTGATATTTTGGTACGGATATATTATACTATAAGAAATATTATTTTGCAATAGTTATGGGGGAAATTTTTGGGAAGGGTGGGGCGACGGGGGGAGG
>JAGBTR010000117.1 GCA_017631215.1 Clostridia bacterium
ACGCCAAAAGGCATGGAAAAATCAATGCCGCCCCGCTGATCGACAAGAGCGGTGAGCAAATTACTGCCGTTCTTGGAGCCGCGCGCCTTGCCAACAAGCGCCACCTCGCCGTCAGCAAGGGCAATGACGGGCTTGAGTCCGATCAACTCGCCCGCAAAGGCCACAACACTTGAGATGCGACCGCCCTTTTTGAGATATTCAAGCGTGTTCAGCATGGCCATGACGCACAGCCTGCCCTTGACCGCCTCCAGTGCGTCGGCCAAGTCGCGGGCACTCATGTCGGGGCTCTCTTCAAGCAGGCGCAACGCATACTGGCAGAGCAGTCTTTCACCGATGCAGGCGCTTTTGCTGTCAACCACAAGCACGCGCTCGCCATGCTCGCGCGCCGCCTGCACAGCCGCCGCGTAGGTGCCCGACAGCGCTGATGAGATGGTGATAATCACGACCTCGTCACCCGCCGCCAGTATGGGCTCAATCGCCTCGGCAAAGCGGTAGGGCGTGACCTGTGAGGTCTTGGGCAACGCGTCGCTTTCGACGAGCTTTTCGTAAAACTGCGTGGGCAGCAGATCGACGCCGTCAAGGTATTCATGACCGCCGATGGTGACCGTCATGGAAAGCATGGTGATGCCGAGCGTTTGCGCCTCAGCCGCGCTGATATCCGATGCGGAATCTATGATAATTTTCGTGGACATAACTTCTCCTTTTTTGATACATAACATTTTGTCGCTCCTTGGCAACGTGTACATTATACCATTTTAATGTTGACCTGTCAACATTTGCGGCAAAAATTTTTTTCGAGCCACCACATCGTATCGACAAATTGGGGGTTGTCGGGGAGTTGACGGCGATGCATAAGCCAAGGCCCCCTTGTGTAAAGGGGGCTCCCGTCGGAGACGGGTGGGGGATTGTTTTCCCTTGTGTCACAATCCCTCCGTCACGCCTTACGGCGTGCCACCTCCCTTTGCACAAGGGAGGCTCACGCTCGCCGTATGCCAAACCAATCACCCCGATAAATCAAAATTTGCGCTCTTTTCCACAACATGAACACATCCCAAATTTTTCCGCCATCCCCACTGTTTAGCCGCCGCGGCGAGCGGGTAAACTATTCCATGTAAGGCAAGCACAGCCTCGGCGGACGCATACCCGCCGAGCGCCACAATAAAGAAAGGTGAACGATATGAGTGTCAAACGTGGAGATATTTACTACGCCGACCTGAGCCCCGTCGTCGGCTCGGAGCAGGGCGGGCTTCGTCCCGTCCTTATCTTACAAATCGACGTGGGCAACCGTTACAGCCCGACCGTCATCGCCGCCGCCATCACGTCGCGGCTGGGCAAGGCCCGTATGCCCACCCACATTGACGTCCACGCCGACCGCGTCGGGCTGATCAAGGACTCGGTCATTCTGCTTGAGCAGGTGCGAACGCTGGACAAACGCCGCTTGAAAGAAAAAATGGGGCACCTGGACGAATCGCTCATGGCCGAGGTCAACCGCGCCATTGCCGTCAGCGTAGGCCTTGGCGACTGGCACCCCGAGAGTGCACCGCGCACCGTCGCGCAACCGACCGCACCAACCACAGCCGCGCCCGAGTTCGGTGCCGCCGCGGCAAGCGTGGCAGACGATACACATCCCGCCGTGAGTGACACGGGCGAGGAGATGCCGCAGTTTTCGTAAATTTTTTGTGGACGACCTTGATTTTTGGCCGCATTTCTGCTACAATGATAAGGAAATTGACACGTCAACAACCGCCGTGCGCGGTACATACAAAGGAAGCACTACCTATGATCTACCAAGAACACCTGATCGCCCGCTGGCACGACACCGACGCAACGCTTGCCGTGCGTCCCTCCCAGCAGCTTGTTTTTATGCAGGAAATGGCCTTTCGCCACCTCGATTCGGTGGGCAAAAATCTCGACACCATGCGCTACGAGGACGGTCTGGCCTTCATTCTGACTCGCCTGACGCTCAAGTTCCACGCGCCCATTCGTCCGTCCGAGGACATCACCGCCCAGACCTGGGTGTGCGAGGGCAAGGGGCTGAATTTCCCGCGTTGCTTCCGCCTATACAAGCAGGACGGTACCGTGGCCGCCGAGGGCGTCAGCTCGTGGGTGCTCATCGACTTGAATACGCATCTGCCGCGCCGCGCCCGCGACTTTGATTACGGCTTTACGCCGGAGGAGCCGTTGGACTTCTCTACACCGCGTCGCTTCGAGCAGCCCGACCAAATGCAAGAGGTCGGCACTCGCCGCATTGTTTATTCGGACATCGACTACAACGGCCACATGAACAACACGCGTTACCCCGACATGGTTTGCGATTATTTGCCCGAGGGAACGGTCTCCCGTATCCACACCATGCACCTGGAATTGGCCAAGGAAGCCAAGTTCGGCGCGACGTTGCGGGTGGAGCGAGGCGAACGAACGACCGAGACGGGCGAGACCGTCTATCTTGTCCGCACGCTGGACGAGCAAGGCGAGCTTTGCCTTTGTGCCGAGGTTTGGCTCCGAGCAGAGACAGTGCAGTGATCTTTCCATATTGACCGACAAAGAGGAGCATTTATGAACATCATCCCATCCCTTTCCCGTTATCTGTCGACCGTTCAGGCGGCCATCATCGACGAATGCACGGACGGCTTGCGTGACACCGATCTGCGAGGCGTTCAGCTCTTTTATCTGCTTGCCGTC
>JAGBTR010000118.1 GCA_017631215.1 Clostridia bacterium
CCATTGCTTTCATATCAATTTCCTCATTTCTTTTTTATTACGAGATAATTATATCATTTATAATGTACCGAATTGCGTACTTAACAGAATCCGATACGTCTTTTTTGAGGCTTTGTGGCTTCGGGAATGACGATGTCATCCGCGGTAATTGTTGTGATCTCATCTGTGGTTATGGTCTCGAAGTCTTTTTCGAGAAGGCGAGACGCCTGATTCATCTTTGCCTGCTCAAATACGTTGCGAACGTATCTGCCGTTTCCAAAATCATCGTCGGCCTTGGCAATGTCAAATGCCTTTGCGAGCTTGTCGTAGGCGTCCTTGTCAAGCCTCATACCGTTCTTTCTGCTGACCATATCGGCGATCTGACAAAGCTCCTCACAGTTATAATCGGCAAACGGGACGTGAAAGGCAATACGGGAACGGAGACCCGGATTTTTTGCGAGGAAGCCCTCCATCTTGTTGGGGTAACCCGCAAAAATGACCACCACGTCGGCACGGTGATTTTCCATCTCCTGAACGATGGTGTTGATTGCCTCATCGCCGTAAGAGCCGTCTCGGTCATCCACAAGAGAATATGCCTCGTCGATAAACAAAACACCACCCATCGCGGCCTTGAATTTTTCCTGAACCGTCTGCGCCGTCCAACCAACGAATCTTCCGACGAGATCCCCACGCCCAACCTCCACGAGATGTCCGCGAGAGAGAAGCCCATTTTCTCGCATGATCCGTGCGAAGAGACGGGCCACGGTGGTTTTTGCCGTGCCGGGATTTCCCGAAAAGATCATATGCATTGCGGGATTGTTTCGCTTCACGCCCTTTTCCTCGTAAAGCTTCTGCATCTTATAGTAATTAAGAGCCTTTTTGATCACCTGCTTGGCCTCGGTAAGACCGATCATCTCCATCAGCTCATCATATGCCGAGCCCTGCGGCTTGGCCTTGACCGTCTCTCCTCGCGCAACGGCAATGTCCTTATACTGCGGATACACGGTGGTTTTCAGCTTTTGATTGTACCACTCGTCAAATACCGCCTGAAGCTCGGTCGCAAGATAGAAGTGATCGTTCTTGATGTTGGCGAAAAGCATTTTGTCGGTTCGTACGTGGTTTTCTTTCGCAAGGGCGCTCAAAAAGGTCTTCGCATCCTCACCTCCAATAAAATCCTCGCGCAATTCGACAAACGACATCGTGCCGAGGTTCTCGTAAAACTGAGCCTTAACACGTTTACATTCACGCGGGAAGCAAAGAACGGTCAAGACCTTATTGCGATAACGCTTTGCCATATCGCAAATGTTTTCGATGACCTCGCGCTCGGTGGAGGCATTGGCATCGTCTTCGGCGTCATCACTCGCAAGATAGCGAATGACCACCGCGCCCCCCTCGGAGATTTTATAAAGCGCCTCATAGGTCATTCTGGAATAACTCTCTCCGGGACGAAAATCGAGGAAGGAGTAACGACAATTCTCAAGACGGAGATTGGCGTGCAGAGCATCCAGGAGAACCTTATAAATCTCGCGGCGAATGTCACGGTCATCAGCCTCGACAATATAGTGGACGGGGTGTCCCAATGTGTAAACATATTTTTTGCCGGCATAAATGCGCTCAAGCTCGGGGATGAGCGTTTCGTTGGTGAAAAGCTTCCTTGCAGAAGCAAAGAGGTCTTCTTCCTTGGCTGCATAATTGACCAGATTTTCACCGAATTCAAGTCCGCGTCTGCCGCCACAAATGCGGTCAAGTCCAAATTGCTCAAGCACAGCGTCGTCGTCCTCAATATAGCTCTGACGGTCCGCATTGCTCAAAAGGTTTTGCAGATTGGCGAGAGTAATCTCATCAGGAAACTCGATCTTTGCATTCAGACCGAGGTGCTTTGCACAGCTTTCGGCAAAAGCAACCAAATCAACACTTTGGGTAGCAATGATGCCCATGGTTACGTAATCCTCTGCAAGAACCGACAAGAAACAGTATCTTGTATTGTTTGCACCGTTGAACTCCGCCGTCCTTGCCGCAATCTTGTGCGCAAACTCCATGCGCGTCCTTCTATCACCCTCATTTACTTCACTCGCAATCAACTTCCCGCAAATCTTGAAAAACTGCATATAAAAATCCTCCCGAAACGTTCTTTCGAGAGGATTATATCATTTTTTATGTACGCAAAAGGGGACGCAAATGTGCATTGCAACAAAAACTTGACTTTGTTAAAAAGTTATGATATACTTAATTATACATATATAACACTAAAGAAAGGAACCTTACCTTATGCCAGAATATATGCCCTCAAAAAAAATAAAAGAAGTAGTTGGGCTGGTTGAAAAATCGGAATGGATTTTGCCGACCTTTCAAAGAAAATATGTTTGGGATCAAGAACAGATTTGCGATCTTTTCGATTCGATTATGCGTGGATACCCAATCAGTACATTTATGATATGGAAGGTGGAAAAAAAGACTGCAGCCAATAACACTTTTTACAAGTTTTTGACTGACTATCAAGAATGGTGGCGGGAAATTGGTGAACAATTCACCCCAAAAACCTTAGATTACTATTATGCTGTAATTGACGGTCAACAGAGAATAAATTCCTTGTATATAGGATACTGCGGAAGTTATGCCACCAAACTTCCTAGAGTACACTGGAAGAAAGCATATGACGAATCAATACAACCCAAAACCTACTTATACTTAAATCTAGTCGAAGATGCTGACGAAAACACATCTAGATTGTACGATTTCAGATTCTTTTCTGATAAGGACTTTCAAGAGATATCTAATCGTTCTTTCTGGTACCGGGTTGGAGATATACTTAAATTACCGTATATTGAACATGATGACATAGATGATCGCCTCCCTGATGAATTTGAGGGAACAAGTATATTTAATGATTTTTCTAATGAGCAGAAGCGTACCGCACTAAAAAAACTTAAAATGCTATATAAAAAAACTTTCCATACTCCAATTATCAACTATTATCAAGAAGATAACCAAAACTTGGAACGCGTTGTTGATGTTTTTGTAAGAGCAAACGGTGGAGGAACTCCCCTGGAATTCTCCGACTTGGTTATGTCTGTTACAGTTCGTCAATGGCCAGAGGCAAAAGATAAAATTGAAGAATTAATAAAATTAATCTATGCAGAAACAGGGATTGCACTAAGCAAAGACTTTGTTTTGAAAGTGTTTTTGACCTTTTTTTCAAAGGATATAAGCTTTCAAATCAAATATTTTGAAGACGAAAATCTTAAATTGGTAAATAAAGCAAAAGCTGAATTTGATAAAATCCATAATATTATTTTGGGCTCTTGTAAATTTATCAATCAAATCGGATTAAATAACGATACTCTTCGATCGAAGTACGCTTTGATACCTTTGGTTTATTTTTCTTATAAAAACAACTTTGATATTGGGAATGTCGCAAAAGGAAGAGACAATCATAAGTTAATGGATATATGGATAAAGTCTGCGTTGCTGAAAGGAATGTTTGGCGGCAAGCCAGATGCAGTTCTTCAAAAAATCAAAGGCATGATTGATTCTACAACTGGAGTTTTTCCTACACAAGATATTTTTGAAGCATTCAAAAACACAACGAGAGATATTCGTATCGATGAAGATTTTATTCGAGATAAAATAGAAAAGGCTCACTACGGTTCAATAGACTCATATTTGCTTCTTACATTGGCAACCAAACTTGATCCTCAACAACACTATCATGTCGATCATATGTATCCGAAAGATATGTTCAAGAAACAGACACTTAAATCTTTTGCTTTTTTGAATAATGATAAAGAACTTTTGAGTTTTTATGATAATAAAAACAATTGGAATACAGTTGGGAATTTGCAATTACTTAATGCTTCGGAAAACACATCAAAAAACAAATCCAGGCTATCAGTATGGACAGCCAAACCAATCCCCTATAAACTATCTGATTATTTTGTTCCAATGGATAACAATTCCCAATATATCGTTGCCGATAATATGTTTAAGGAATTTGTATCCATGCGAAAAGAGCTTTTAGTTAAGGCTATTTTAAATAACCTCAACATATAAACTTTCTACATTTAACTTTTTAAAAAAAAACACGACGCGGGAGTTGAAAGTCTCTCTGCGTCGTTTTGTTGTTGTTTCAATATCTACTTTTTATTGAATATATAAGCATCGCTTTTTTTAGACTCTCGCTTATTCTTTTTCTCAACCTCTCCGGCTTCGTCACCTCAACGTGATTGAGGTACTGCAGCGCCCAATATTCCATAGCGTTGGGGCTGGCGATAAGCTCGACCTGAACCTTCTTGTCGTTATCGGGAAGCACTGACATTTTGATATCCTTGCCGAACCAATCGACGATCTGGTCGACGATATACTCATCGGCAATAAACACAATGCGCTCGGGGGTATCGGTATACATATAGGGCATCGCAGATGCGATCTTCTTGAAATCAAGTCCGTTTTCATAGCCCTTTACGCTTGTGATCGGCGTAGCGGGCTTATCGTAAATGCGCATATTTGTAATGTGGTCAAGTCTGTGAAAGGTCATATTGCCCCAATAGTCGCTATACCCCATGAGATAATATCTCTGGTTGTGTAAGATGAGCTGATAGGGGCTGACGCGCTGAAACGAGGATCTGTGAAGCTTTGCGTCAACGCCGTATTTGTTATAATCGTACTGCACCTGCTTACAGCTTGCAATCGCCTCATCGATCACGTCAATATTATAAAATATCGCTTGGTTTTCGGTTTTGCTCCAATCGTTGACCGAGTATACGTTCTTGACGTGCGAGCGGAAATATTTATTGGAGAGTCCGCAGAGCCTCTCGATCAAATCCTTGGAGTGCTTGGCGGTAATATGCTTGCTTTGAAGCACACCGTCAATCAAGAGTCGAAGCTCGGAGTCCTCAAACTCGCGGCTGTCGATATAGCTTCCCGCGCGGCGAGAGCCGATATCAATTCCGGCATCGCGCAGATCGGCAATGTTCTTGCCCACCGCCTTGCGCTCCATTTCAATGCCGTAATCCTTTTTAAGATATTTGATAATATCCTCTTGCGTCAGCGGATGATCGTAATCGCTATGCTTTTGCAGTATCTGCCAAATACGCAAAAGGGCTAATTTTTTGGGTTCAAGGCCTGCCATAATCTTACTCCTTTACTTTTTTGTCTTATATAGCCCCATTGGCTACGGGAATATGATGGATGTCAATTCCTTCAATCGATATAAACTGATCTTTAATTACATTATAGCACATAATTTTCAAATTTACAACCGTTGTGCGACAATTTCGGGACATAATATTTCGGATCGATTCTCAAAGCGGCGCAAGCGGTTGATATTTGTAGCTGAACCGTCTTGAATGTTGCAACGGCGGCACTTACGGCGATACAAGAACAAAGAGCTCCATCCTGCAGGCAGGACAGAGCTCTGATCTTTTTGTCGATGACGCGTCGGGCGACCGACCTCTTATCTCTTGGGCTTGAAGAACTGATACAGTGAGCAGGGAAGCATACCGTTGTACAGCTTGCGGATCTTGTCGGCGCGGCGACCGTACAATCTCTCGAAGCTCTCGCACGAGGTCAGCACGTAGACCTGCCAGGGCTCGAAGGTGGCAAACTGCTTGCCGATGGCGCGGTAGAGCTGCTCGACCTCGGCTTGCGTCATCAGGCGCTCGCCGTAGGGAGGATTGCACAGAATGGTACCGCGGCGGTCGGGCTTGACGATGGTTCGCGCATCGGCGGTGAAGATGTTCATACAATCCTCGACACCCGCGCGCAGGGCGCAGTCGTAGGTCATATCGGTCATATCCTCGTCGATGTCGGATGCCCAGACCTCACATCCCGTGTCGGTGCGGATGGCGGCGGTGGCACTCTCGCGTGCCGCTCTCCAAAGGGCGTCGGGCAGGCGGGCAAAGCGCTCACCCGCGAACGACCGACCAAGACCGGGTGCGCGGTTTTGCAATATCATTGCCGTCTCGATGGCGATGGTGCCCGAGCCGCAAAAGGGATCCCAAAACAGCACGTCGGGGCGGGGACGGGCGGTCAGCGCCATAGCGGCGGCGAGCGTCTCGCGCAAGGGGGCAACGCCCGCGTGGGGACGGTAGCCGCGCTTGTGCAGTGCTTGCCCCGAGGTGTCGATGAGAAGCATCGCCTCGTCCTTGAGCAAGAAAAACTCGACCGCATAGGTCACGCCGCTGTCCTGCTCGAACCATTTGATGCCGTAGCGGGCGGACAGCGCATCCACGACGGCGCGGTTGACGATCTTCTGGCAGGCGGGAATGGAGGTCAGCGCGCTCTTGATGCTGTGACCGCTGATGGGGAAGGCGTCGCGCTCACCGATCCATTCGTCCCAAGCGAGGGCGCGCGTGCCCTCGTACAGCTCGTCGAAGGTGGCGGCGTGGAAGCGTCCCATCAATATGAAGACGCGCTCGGCACAGCGCAGGCCGATGTTGACGCGGGGGATGTCCCCCTCCTCGCCCTCAAAAATGACGCGGCCGTCCATCGTCTCGATGCGACGAAGCCCGAGGGCGTCGATCTCCTCGCCCAGTGGCCGTTCCAAGCCGAAAAGGCAGGTTGCTACAAGTTGAATTTTCATAGATTTCCTCGAATATGATAAAGTTTTGGGCGGTTATGCCTCGCTCGGCATACGCCCCGTGTGGCAGGTCAGATAGAGCAGCTGATAGCGCTCGGATACGGTTTGCAGCAGCGCGAGACCGCGGGCGACGGTGTCGTTGTCCCAATTGGCGAAGGGATCGTCCAGCACAAGGAAGGGACGCTCGCCCTCAAACATCGCGTCGAGCAGAGCCATTCGCTCGCACAGCGCGATGAGGTCGCGTTGACCGACGCTGAACTCGTCCGCCGTCCGACCGATGCCGCCCGCGCGCAGCTTGACGTGAAACTGTCCGTCCATCGTCAGCTCGGGGGAAGCCTTGCCCGTCAGGCAGGACAAATAGTAGCCAAAGCGCTCCTTGACGGTGGCAAGATACCGCCCCGACAGGCTGTCGCGCGCCTGCTTGAGATAGGTCTGGGCGTTCGTGATGGCGTCAAGCGCGGCTTTTTGGTCGGATAGGACGGCACAAAGCCGCTCGCGCTCCGCCTCTGTCTCGCTCTCGCCCTCGGCGCGGTTGGCAAGCTGCTCGCCGTCTTGCGTTTCGCGGGTCAGTGCCTGCGACCACGCATCAAGCTCATCCTGAAGGCGTGCCCGCTCGCGGCGAATGGCGTCCTCGCTCTCGTCCTCGCTTGCGGTCGATGCCGTGGGCGCGGCGTCCTCGTCGATGCCGTGTCGCTCACGCAGTGCGCGGATCTCGTCCTGCTTTTGCAGATAACGCTCCGAGCAATCGACCAGACGGCCGCGAAGCTCGGTCAGCCAGAGCAGGGCGCGACGGTCGTCCTCGGGGGCATCCGTCATCGGGGAAAGCAAAGCGCGGACAGCCGCCTCGGCTGCGGTCAGCTCCTTTTCGATCTCCTCGCGTGCCTTGAGAATGCTTGCCTCGCGTGCGCTCAGCTCGCGCAGACGGGTGATGTCCTCGGTGAGGCGGCGGGCGGCGGACGGCGCATCCTGCCCGTTTTTGGGCGCATCGTAATACATCGTGATCTTGCGCCAGCGGGCGGCGAGCTCGGTACCGTGCTCCAGGGCGCGGAGCGTGATACGCTCGCCCTCGATGCGCTTGCGGCGTTGGGCAACGTGATAGTCGATGCTGCTCACGTGCCTTGCGTATTCGATGTCGCGCGAGCGGCGACGGATGCGGCGGATGGCGAGCGTGGCGGATAGCAACGCAGTCATCCCTCCGCCCACAAGAAATAGAATGGGAAGCCAAACGCCTCCGAAGATGGCGGCGATGGACAGCACCAGAAGGGTATAGAGCACCGGATCGATGCGATCGCGGCGGCGGTCAGCGGCACTCAGCGCCTCGCGCTCGGCAAGCTGCTCCTCCACCTCCTGCTCGAGCCGCTCGATGCTTTTGCGCAAGGCGGCGGGGGCGTCCTCAAGGACGGGCAAGAAGCGTGCGTGGTACAGCTCATCGGCTGCAACGGCGTCGACCGTGGCGCGGTGGAAGCGGTCTGCCAGCGTGCGGATCTCGTCCAGCGCCTCGGGCGAGGGGGGCGTGTTGCCGTGGTGGGAGCGAAGACGACTCAGCTCGGCGGTCTCGCTTTCGCTCATTGCTTGCGAAGCCAAACGGGCACGCAGCTCGTCGCGCTTGCGGATGGCCGTCTCGAGCGACTCGACCGTCTGCTTGGTGGGGACGACACCGCCCAGCGAGCGGCGCATCGTCTCGATCTGCTCTCGCAGGGTGCATTCCTCGCGGTGAAGTGCCTCCAACCGCTCTCCCACGGCGCGTGCCTCGCGTGCGCCGTACAGCGCGCGCTCACGGCGGTCGAGCGCCTCAAGGGCTTGTCGGCACCGTGCAATGGCGTCTTTGGCTTCTTGCTCGCGCTCGCGCGAGAGCGTGAGCGCACGTGCGGCCTCGCGGCAAGCGGCAAGGCGCGACTCAAGCTCGGCAATGGCGCGCTCGGTGTCAGCAATGGCACCGCCGCGGCGACCCATCAGCGAATAGTATTGGCGGCGGCGATCGAGAGCCGTCATAGCCGCGTCGAAGCGACCGAGGTCGTCGGCCTCGTCCGCGAGTCGGTTGAGCTTTTGGTGGATGCTGTCCATACCGTCGCGCGTCAGCTCGTCGGGGCGCTGGGAGAGATAGGTCGACCGCTCATAGGCGGCAATGCCGACCCCGAGCAGCTTCTCGCCGGGCGCGTCAGCCCAGTCCTTTTTGACCGTTTCGCCCGTGCGGAGCGACAGCACCGACAGCGTATCGTCCGCCTCCTTGGCGCCAAACGTGCGCTCAATGCGGAACTCCTCGCCGCCGACCTCAATATCCAGGCTTCCGCCGAAGACACCGCCCTGCCAGGGGGTGTAGCGCCGTCTCTCGTTCTCGATGAGCGAGCGGCGGGTCGAGGCGGGAAGACCGTACAGCATCGATTTGATGAACACCGCCAGCGTGCTCTTTCCGTAGCCGTTGGGGTGCAGACGGACGTTGAGTCCGTCGAAAAAACGCTCGTCAATATCGTGGAGCGTGCCGAAATTTTCAATATGCAGACAAAGCAGCTTCACGCGTCCACCTCCTCACCGCGCAATGCGCGCAGACCTGCGAGGATGGTGCGCTGCTTTTGCTCGTCGCTCAGCGGCGAGGCAAGCACCGTGCGGATAAACTCGCCCTTGAGCGAGATGTCGCCCAGATAGTCCTCGGGGCGAAGAAGCAAGCGGCATTCGTCCTTGACACGGGCGAAATAAAATCGCTCGTTCAGCACGCGGGAAAGATGCACCGTGTCGCGCACGACCTCGGGGGCGATCTCGCCCGTCAGCACGACCTTGACCATATCACAGCTGTCGATGGTTGCGACCGCATCGGTCACGCGGGCGTAAACGTCGCCGAACGAGGTACAGCCGTCCAGCAAGACGGGGATCTCGTGCAGCCGGCGGCGGCAAAGTGACAAAAAGCGCACCGCCTCGGTGCCGCGCCGATCGGTGTCGATCAGCATACAGCCCTTGTCGCCGCACTCGTCAAAGCCGCGTCCCTCGGGACAGCCCGCATATGCCCAAACGCCGCGCGCGTCAAGCACCTCACAGCGTGCGCTGTGCTCGTGACCGAGTGCCAGACAGTCGATGCCGCGGTCGGTCAGCCGACCAAGCGCGATGCGATCCTCGCCCGTCGCAAGACCGCCCGATACCTGCCCGTGCAGCAGCACGATGCGAAAGGTGTCCCCGTCGGAGACGGCAAGGGAATCGTAGTCCTCGGGCGTTTTGGGGCAGGTGCGACCGTATACGGCCACGCCCTCACCCAGCGCGACGCGCCCCCAGCCCTCGCCGTCCGAGAGATCGTGCCAGTTGGCGGGCGGGACGTTACCCTCGAACAGCGGCGAGAGCGATGCGTCGTGATTGCCCCGCACCGATACAAAGGTCAGGGCGGGGTGGGAGGCGATGGCATCGCCCACGAAGCGACGCGTTTTTTCGGTTGCGCGGTCGCTGTCAAAGAGGTCGCCCGCCAAAAGGACGGCACTTGCCCCCTCCCGCTCGGCTACCTCGATGAGGTGTGAAAAGGTCAAAAGCAGCTCGACGCGCCGCTCACGGGCGCGGACGGAGTCAAGCCCCGTCTCCATTTTGGCATCCAGATGCCAATCTGCGCAGTGGATCAGCCGCATACGTTATTCTCCCCGCATCGCGCGGTCGATGGCATCCGAGAGCGCGACGAAATCGGCGATGTCCAGCCGCTCACCGCGGATGTCGGCACGGTGACCGCACGATACGATGATATCGGTCAGCTGCTCCTTGGACAGCACACCCAGCCCGGCGGCGAGAGCGTTGGACAGCGTCTTGCGGCGCTGCTCAAAGGCGGCGCGGATGGTGCGGAACAAGAGCTCCTCGTTGCGCGGCTTGTAGGGGCGCTCCTTGTAAAGACGGATGCGCACGACGGTCGAGTCGACCTTGGGGGCGGGGACAAAGCGGTCGGCGGGCACGGTGAGAATGGACTCGGCCACGCCGTAATAGGCCAGCACCGCCGTGATCGCGCCGTACTCCGACTTGCCCGCGCGGGCGCAGAGGCGGTCAGCGACCTCCTTTTGGATCATAATGGTGATATTCTCAAAGGGAAGACCGCTCTCAAGCAGCTTCATCAGAATGGGCGTGGTGATATAATAAGGAAGATTGGCGCAGACGGACACCTTTCCTTCGGCAAAGGCATCTTGCAGCAGCGTGGCAAGGTCGGCCTTCATCACGTCCTCGTTGACGACCGAAAAATTGCGGTATTCGCCCATCGTAAAGCCGAGCACGGGAATGAGTCCCCGATCGATCTCAAGCGCGACGACGCGGCGATAGCGCTCGCACAGCGCCCAGGACAGCGTGCCGATACCGGGACCGATCTCAAGCACGGTGCTCTCGCGGTCGTCGCTCGCGCTGTATGCAATGTCCTCGACGACGGAGCGGTCGGTCAAAAAGTTCTGACCCAGCTCCTTGCGAAAGCTCAGGTGAAACATATTCATAATTTGCTTGATCTCGCGCAGATCGCAAAGATTCATATCGGCTACGTCCTCCGTTTTTCTTGGAATAATTCAGTATACCATAAACAGCGCGAAAAATCAAGGGCTGGGGGCGGGGCAAAGGGGACTTCGCATAATTTTTTTGAAAAAAGTGAAAAAATCCTCAAAAACCTCTTGCATTTTTCTCTAAGATGTGATATAATACTGCCGTTGAGCAAATTTCGCTCGCTGGTGTGGCTCAGTTGGTAGAGCAGCTGATTCGTAATCAGCAGGTCGCCGGTTCGAGTCCGGCCACCAGCTCCAAAAATCCGAAAGCATTGCTTTCGGATTTTTTTTATTGCCAAGCAAAGGAGGCACGCGTATGGGCGCAAAAGAGAATACGATCACAGCGCCCGCGATGCGACGGGCCTTCATCGACACCATCCCCGTGTTGATCGGGTATCTGTTTCTCGGCATTGGCTTTGGCGTGCTGTTCTATACCAAAACGGGGCTGGGCGTGCCGTGGGTGGTTGGTATGTGCCTGCTCATTTACAGCGGCTCGATGCAGTATCTGGCGGTCGAGCTGATCGCGGGCGGCGCGTCGTTTTTGTCGACGGCACTGACCACGCTGATGGTCAACGCGCGGCATCTGTTCTACGGCATCTCGGTCATCGAGCTGTACCGACCCTTGAAAAAGAGCAAGCCGTATATGCTGTTTGCGCTGACCGACGAGAACTATTCGCTCATCTGCGGCAAGCTGCCGCCGCGTGACGTGGATATGTATTCCTACTACTTTTTCGTGACGCTGTTCAATCATATGTACTGGGTGCTCGGCAGTGCGATCGGCGCGCTGCTCGGCACGGTGCTGCCCTTCAACAGCGAGGGCATTGATTTTGCGCTGACCGCGCTGTTTGTGACCATTTTCGTCGATCAATGGTGCGCCGACAAGAGCCACGCGCCCGTGCTGATCGGCTTCGTGGCGGCGATCGTGTGTCTGGTCATCTTTGGGGCGCAGAGCTTTTTGATCCCCGCGATGCTGCTGATCACGCTGGCGCTGACCATCCAGAACCGCGACCGTCTGCGGGCGAAGGGAAGGGAGGGTGAGAGCGATGACAACGGTTGACACGACGCACGCGCTGATCACCGTCCTTGTCATTGCGGTGGTGAACGCGCTGCTGCGCTTTTTGCCCGATCTGGTATTCAGCGGCAAGCGAAAGACGCCTCACTTTTTGCTGGTGCTGGGCGAGGTGCTGCCGCACGCGGTGATGGGAATGCTGATCGTGTATTGCTTACGCAACGTTTCGGTTGTGACGTATCCGTACGGCTTGCCCGAGCTGATCGCCTGCGTGGTGACGGGGGTGTTGCATTTTTGGAAGCACAATGCGCTGTTGAGTATTGGATGCGGGGTGGCGCTGTATATGGTGCTGGTGCAGGTGGTGTTTTGAAGGGCGCATGCGCTATGGGGGGAGAGGTTGTTTTATGCCAAACAACTTCTCCCCTTTTTTGCGTTCAGTGCGCCTTGGTGCGGGGGAGAGGGTTTTGTGCTGAACAAATTTTTCCCTTTACGCGCCCACTGCTTCGCGCGGTCGCGGTTTGCTGTTGGTGTTCATTCTTTGGCGCTCGCCAAAGAACGAACCAAGAAAAC
>JAGBTR010000003.1 GCA_017631215.1 Clostridia bacterium
ATGAAGCGGTCGCACGCCGGGTGGCGGGGGTCGAGGTGGGCGATGAGGAGCTTGCACTGCATTATGTAAACGGCAGGTTTTCGTCGGTGCTTCGCCACGGAAAATATGCGTTTTGGTCTGTCGTCGATCAGCACGAATTCAAGACCGTGGATGCGTCAACGCCTGACGTTGATGAATCCATCCCTGCGTACATCTTCTCGAAAATCCCTCAGGTCTACTACACCAAAATTGAGGTCGCAGAATACCAAAAGGCAAGACTGTACTTCAATCAACGGCTAGAGCGCATTCTGGATGCGGGCACGTACTACTTCTGGAAAACGCCCGTGAAGGTCGACGTTGACCTTGTGGATACCCGCCTGACGCAAATGGATATCACGGGGCAGGAGATGCTGACGGCAGATAAGGTCTCGCTCCGCATCAATTTCGTCTGTAACTATCGCGTGACCGATTACGTCAGAATTCTGACCGAGATCGACGACTTTGCCGAGCAGCTGCACGTGGCGGCACAGCTCGCGCTGCGTGAGTACGTCGGTAAATACAAGCTGGATGAGATTCTTGAAAATAAGGATCAGATGTCCGAGTTTGTCTTCGGGCGACTGAAGGCGAAGGAGCAGGAGCTGTTTGTGGAGATTGCGGACGCGGGCGTCAAGGATATCATTCTGCCGGGTGAGATCCGCGAGATCATGAACACCGTTCTGGTTGCCGAAAAGCGGGCGCAGGCCAACGTCATCACACGCCGCGAGGAGGTCGCATCCACCCGTTCCTTGCTGAACACGGCCAAAATGATGGATGAAAATCAAACACTTTACAAGCTCAAGGAGCTGGAATATGTCGAGCGTATCTGTGAAAATGTGGGTAACATTTCTCTGAGCGGCAACGGCAATATTCTCAAACAGCTCACGGCAATTTTGCACGGAAGCAACGTCTGATGCCAATACGGTCGGGCGCGTTGTGACCGCAGATTCGTAGCGTAGCCCGACCGTATGAAAGGAGAAAGAAAATGATAGAGATCATAGGAAGATTTAACACTGCCAAGTGCTTTGCCACCACGCTTGAGGATGGCGCGCGCGAGCAGATTCGGGCGGTCTGCGACACCGAGGCGTTTTCGTCCTCGCGGATCAGAATTATGCCCGACGTACACGCGGGCAAGGGCTGTACCATTGGTACCACGATGACCGTAACCGACAAGATCGTGCCCTCGATGGTGGGCGTGGATATCGGCTGCGGTATGTTTACCGTCTATCTCGGTCAGATCGATATTGATTTTGAGAAGATGGACGAGGCCGCGCACTACATCCCCTGCGGCAAGCAGGTGTGGGAGGGAAGACAGGAGCACTTTGACCTTACGCAGCTGCGTTGCTACAGATACCTCAAGGATTCCAAGCGTCTTGAGCGGTCGCTCGGTACGCTGGGCGGCGGTAACCACTTTATAGAGATCGACGTGGACGAAAGCGGCGGCAAGTACCTTGTGATCCACTCGGGAAGCCGTAATCTCGGCACGCAGGTCGCGCAGTTTTATCAGCAGATCGCCGTTGATCTGAACGTTGGCAAGGAGGCGTATTTCAAAGAGCGCGACGAGATCATCCGCACCTACAAGGAGCAGGGCAGACGGAGCGAGATTCAGGCAACGATCAAGGCGCTTGAGAAGGCGTTCAAGGCCCAGCAGCCTACCCTCCCTGCCGACCTCTGCTTCCTCTACGGCTCGTTTATGGAGGACTACCTCCACGACGTGGACATCTGTCAGAGGTTCGCCGAGAGAAACCGCGCCAAGATGGCCGAGATCATTCTTGAGCGGTGCGACTGGACGGCGCTTGAGAGCTTTCAGACCATTCACAACTATATCGACGTAAACGAGATGATCCTTCGTAAGGGTGCGGTCTCTGCCAAGGCTGGCGAGAAGCTGCTCATTCCCATCAATATGCGCGACGGCTCGCTCATCTGCATCGGTCGCGGCAACGAGGATTGGAACTGCTCCGCTCCCCACGGCGCGGGACGGCTGATGTCCCGTACGGTCGCCTTTGAGCGGCTGACGATGGCAGAGTACGAGGCCGAGATGGCGGGCATCTATTCCACTTGCATCGTGCCCGACACGCTGGACGAGTCGCCGATGGCATATAAGCGGATGGACGAGATCATCGAGAATATTGGTCCCACCGCCGAGATCATTGGCAAGATCAAGCCCATCTATAACTTCAAGGCGGCAGAGTGAGAACGGTTGCCGCAAAAAACAAGAAAGAAGGTGATAAGAATGAAGATCATTCAAACAGGAACTACATTTAAGGTCTTTGACGACAGCATTGCGTCGTACGACGCACTTCCCCCCGTGGTGTATGACATTGGCTACGACCAGCGGGAGGGCTGTTATCTGGTCCGCAGAGCGGATATTACCGTGACCGAAAAGGCGTACGGTGTGCATCTTGCCAAGGTCGACAAGGTGCTTGGCACGTTCGAGGCGTTCGGGAGAAGCCTTGGCGTGATCCTCAGCGGCGACAAGGGCATCGGAAAATCGATGTTTGCCAAGCTCGTTTGTATGAACGCGGCAGAGCGGGGCTATCCCGTGATTGTCGTGGATGCTTGCTACCCCGGCATCGCGCGCTTTATCGAGTCCATCGATCAGGAATGCGTCGTGCTGTTCGACGAGTTTGACAAGACGTTTCCCACAGAGCGCGATGAAGATGAGGACGAGCGGGAGGGAGAGGACAGACAGGCGCCATTGCTCAGCCTGTTCGACGGTACGTCGGGCGGAAAAAAGCTGTATATCGTGACCTGCAACGAGCTGTATGACCTCAACGAGTGCATCGTCAACCGCCCCGGACGCTTCCATTACCATTTCCGCTTCGGCTACCCCACGCCCGAGGACGTGCGGGAGTATCTTGGGGATCATCTGGGCTCGCAGTATCACAGCGAGATCGACAAGGTGGTCGACTTTTCCAGGATGGTCAGCCTCAATTACGATCATCTCCGCGCCATCGCGTTTGAGCTGGGGCAGGGCTATCCCTTCTCCGAGGCGATCGCCGACC
>JAGBTR010000119.1 GCA_017631215.1 Clostridia bacterium
CAAATTCTCACCGGATTTAAAAATTCCTAAGTTTTATTAGTTTGTAAAATTAAAATATAATCATGGAAATTTTGGATGCACCCTTTGTCAAAGCGTTTGTCAATCTGGCCAACGACGGCTATACGCACGGATACCACGAGAGAAACGGCGGTAATTTGACCTACTGGATCGAAAAGGAAGAGATCGAGCAGATTGCTTGCCATTTCACGCCCGACAACGCGTGGCAGGAGATCGGCACCGAGGTGCCCGACCTTGCAGGCGAGTACTTTATGGTGACGGGTACGGGTCGCTTCTTCCGCCACGTCAAGGACGATACCATCAACACCTGCGGCATCATCGAGGTGGACGAGACGGGTAAGCGCTACCGCATCCTGTGGGGCTATGCCGATGGCGGTCGCCCGACGAGTGAGCTGCCCACCCACCTGATGAACCTGGAGGTCAAGAAGAAGCTCAACGGCGGCAAGACGCGCGTGGTCTATCATTGCCACCCTGTCAATCTGATCGCATTGACCTTCGTGCTTCCGCTGACCGATGCCGCCTTTACCAAGGAGCTCTGGCAGTTTATGACCGAGTGTCCCGTCATTTTCCCCGACGGTATCGGCGTGTTGCCTTGGATGGTCTGCGGCTCCAAGGAGATCGGTATCGCGACCTCCGAAAAGATGAAGGAGTACAACGCCGTCGTTTGGTCGCACCACGGTATCTTCGTGGCAGGCTCGACCTTCGATGAGACCTTCGGTCTGTGCCACACCATCGAGAAGAGCGCTGAGATCGCCATCAAGGTGCGCTCGATGTCGCCCACCAAGCTGCACACCATCACGCGCCCGATGCTGCGCGATCTGGCTGCCGCCTTTGGGCTGAAGCTCAACGAAAAGTTTATGCGCTGATTTTTACATAGAAAAAGACCACGCTTTTGCTTGCGTGGTCTTTTCTTTATTCCTCGTCCTCGTCTTCGTCCGTCTTCTTTTTTGCCACCTTGGGGAGCGGCTTGGCGACCGAGGCAAGGGGATTCATCTCCATAGCACTCTGCATATGCTCGTCGCTGACGTGTGTGTAGATCTGCGTGGTGTTGAGCTGCTCGTGACCGAGAATGTCCTTGAGCACGCGCACGTCGACGTTGCCCGATTGGTACATCAGCGTTGCCGCCGTATGGCGCAGCTTGTGGACGGAGTAATGCTTGGCCTCCAGTCCTGCCATCGCAAGGTACTTGTACACGATGTGCTGAACGGTCTTGACGCTGATCTGCTCATTGCGGTTGGACAGAAACAGCGCACGCGTGCGGACGGTCGCATATTGCGGACTCGTGCGCTCCTGAATGAGCGGGACCAGCACGGAGCGGCAGGCCTCGTTGAGATATATGATGCGCTCCTTGTTGCCCTTACCAATGACGCGCATCGAGCGAAGCTCGGGGTCAAGGTCGCTCAGACGAATACCGACCAGCTCGGACACACGCATACCGCAGTTGAGAAACAGCGTCAGCATCGCGTAATCGCGCACACGATGCTTGGAGTCCACGTCGTTGCGCACGCATTCGAGCAGGGAAAGGCTTTCCTCGAGCGTCAAAAACTTGGGCAGTGCCTTTTTTTGCTTGGGCGACTCAATATTCTGGGCGGGGTTGGTTTCGATATAATTACGCTTGTTGACAAGATATTTGTAAAGTCCCTTGATCGAGGACAGCTTGCGCGCCTTGGCAGAGGATTGATTGCCGCGAATCGAGCCCGTGTACATCAGAAAATCATAGATCTGTCCGGTCGTGATGGCTGAGATGCGACCGAGATCCATCGCGCGCACGTCGATTTCAAGAAATTCCTCCGATTCGGGATCGATGCCCCTCTCCTTGGCCAGCAGAAAGCGGAAAAAGGTGCGAAGATCCAGCAGATATTCGTCGACCGTCTTGGCAGAGCAGGCTTGTATGCTCAGCTTATACGAGGCAAATTCCTGAACGATATCCGAAAATTCTGCGACCGATATCTCTGTTCCCATATTGTCCTCCGTGAAGTGTTATTATCCGTATTATACACCTTTTGATACAAAATTTCAAGTCCTGATTTAAAATATAGCGAAACGAGTTGACAGAGAAGCGGCATCGGGTGTATAATAACGGTAGATTGGGCAGGAGGCGGACAAATGGAAACAATGGATATTATGAAGGCGATGCGCGCCAGACATTCGGTGCGCGCGTATCAGGATCGACCGATCGAGCGCGAGGCGGTCGATGCGCTGGAGTCCTATATTGCGCAGCTCAACGAGGAGAGCGGCTTGAATATTCAGCTGACGCTGAACGAGCCGACCGCCTTTACGGGACCGCTCGCGCATTACGGCAGCTTTAAGAATTGCAGCAATTACGTTGCCATCTGCGCGGCAAACGGACGCGACGAGGAAATCGGTTATTTTGGAGAGAAGCTGGTGCTGTACGCCCAGCAGATCGGACTTCACACCTGCTGGGTCGCGCTGACCTGCAACAAGCGAAACGTTCGCCACTGCTGCCGCAAGGGCGAAAAGCTGCAGATCGTCATCTCGATCGGCTACGGAGTCCACGGCGGCGTTCCGCACAAAAACAAGCCGCTCGAGCGCCAATGCAGCTTCGAGGGCGAGACGATGCCCGAGTGGTTTGCCGCCGCGATGAAGGCGGTGCGAATGGCTCCCACAGCGACCAATCAGCAACGCTTCCATTTCGCGCTGCTTGAGGGTGATCGCGTCAAAGCCCGACATTTGCTCGGACCGTGTGCCAAGATCGATCTCGGTATTGCCAAGTATCATTTCGAGCTTGGTGCGGGAGAGCATCCGTTCGAGTGGGTGTGACCTAAATTTTGAGTGAATAGGAGTAGACATATGAAGAATCAAATCTCACGCGTTTTTCGCTTTTTTCTATGTAATTTGATATCCTTGGGGATATCTTTTGTTGTGATGCTGATTGCATTAGCCTTTTACAATAACATAGCAGAGGACACTACCGACTATCGTGCATTTTCTGATTTGATTTTTAATTTGGCAGCAACGCTATTGCTCGGTTTTTCCATGTATTGGAATTATTTTTTGATGGACAAAGAATACAAGCGTCACTATTTAACTGTGTCCGAGGAAAATAAGGATAGAAAAATCAACTTTTTATTGCATTTGAAAGCCTTTGGAAAATATGATTTGCTATCATTACTTATCTTGTCTGTTCCGATTGCGTTGATTCCTTATATGACTTTAGGAAAAGTGGGAATAGGATTTCTCATTGTTTCAATATCGGCATTTTTCGTATATATTCCGGTGCAATTTATTGCTGCGCTTTGCTGGGATATTTATGTCATACTGGCGTATCTGGTATGCCTTTGGTTTGCTCAAAAGAAATGGGAAAAAGAAAGATTACGCAAGTAAAGAACCCTAAAATTAAAAAGCCTGCCGCTTATGTATTGCGGTAGGCTTTTATGTTTAAATTTCAATAACAGTACCGTCGTCGGCGCGAATGACCTCGTAAGGATAGGCTGCGGCGGCCGCCTGGGTAACACCGACGGGATCAGAGAGCATATCCCGACCGTGATGGTAGAACACCAGACGGTGCGGCTTTTGCTCGCGCGCGGCAAGATAAGCGGCTACGACGGGCGGCTTGTGATGTCCGTTTTCCATCAGCATCACATCGCAATCGCCCCATTCATCCAGCTCGGAGACGTGACCGACGTCACCCGAGATGACGACGACCTTACCCTCTGCCTCTACGCGGTAGGAGAAGGCGTGCCACGGCGCCTCGGTCTCGCGCATATGCGTGTTGTGCTTTGCCGTCACGCGAAGGATGCCGTCATCATAGATCAAGCCGTCCTCGACGATGTTCTCGCGGATGAAGGGGATGATGCCAGGTCCCTTGAACTGGTTGAGCATCGCGGCGGCCTTCAAGGGTACGTCGGAGGGCGTGAACAGCTCGATGTACTTGGAGGGCTTGATACCACGCATAGCGCACACCTTGTCGATCTCAAAGAGCAGATAGGGAAGTCCGCCGACGTGATCAATGTGCGGATGCGTGATAAACAGCGCGCAGATCGAGGTGACGTCAAAGCCCATCAGGTGTGCCGTATAGCCGCAGCTGTCGCCCGCATCAAATTGATACAGCCGCCCGCCGACCTCCAGCAGCAGTGCCGTATGACGGCGTCCTGCCATTGCCTCCGTTCCCGAGCAGCTTCCGAGTACCGTGATCTTCATCGCTTACCTCCGCATAGTCAGTTTGATGAAGAAATTATATCACCCGATGCGCCAAATGTCAAGCGCTGAAGGGATTTCTTGATATTTTAGTGGATAAAATGTAAACATTTTAACAAAACGGTTGAAAAATCGAGGCGGATTATATATAATAATCGTACCGCTAATGATTAAACATATCGAGGTAGGGAACTATCGTGTGGAATTTTATAAAAGAGCATTCGTATGACGCCGTCAAGATGTTTGTGACGCAGTGCGCCATTTCAATCTTCGGCCTTGTGTTAGCACTGGCGGCAGGCTACGCCAAGAACCACGCCTTGCAGGTCGGCACCAGCATTGGTGCGAGCTTGTTTTATCTGTTTTTGCTGTATACGTCCGTCTGGGAGATGGGCGCAAAGGACGGCATTTCGGTCCAGCACGGCCACAAGAAGGCCGAGCCGCTGAAGGGCTTTTATATTTCGTTGATCGCCAACTCGCTCAACTTTCTGCTCGCCATCGGTATACTGCTGGGTCTTTTGATCTCGAACGTTTCGTTCTTCAGCACGCTTGGCGGGGTATGCAAGAGCGCAGACATCTTCATCCAGAGCATGTATGCAGGACTCCTGACCATCCACGTTGGCGCACAGCCTCTCAACACCTATGCGTTCGTCTATTTCCTTACGCCTCTGCCCGCACTCTTTATCTGCTGGCTCGGCTATTTCCTCGGAACCAAGAACGTTCGCCTTCTCGGTCCGATCAGCGCGCCTCCCAAGCCCAAAAAAGAAAAGAAATGATTATGAAGAAG
>JAGBTR010000018.1 GCA_017631215.1 Clostridia bacterium
AGTATCCTCCTCTTCTCGTATATCTTGGCGTAGATATAGTATGATAGTTTATTATAGCATACTCTTTTGTGCTTGTCAATCGCAAATGCAATGGCTGTCCCGCATTTTTCAAAGTTTTCGCGATGACCGACGTCAAAGCCGCGCCAAGCCCGTTTTGCGCCCGCAAAAAAGGACACCCCCGAAGGAGTGCCCTTTTTGTGTGTTAGGTCGTCTCAGTTGCAGCCGCAGCAGAGAATGAGCAGTGCGATGATGAGGATCCAAACCCAATTGTCGCTCAGGAAATTGCACAGGCAGCCGTTATTCATACCAAGTTCCTCCCGTTGTGATTTGGCGGTCGGGGCAATTGCCCCCCGCACTATCATCTTATGACGGAGGCTGCAGAATGTTACCGAATGCTGTCGAGATCTCTTGTCGAATTATTTACGACCTGCCTCGTAGAAGGGGCAGACGTCATTCTTGCGGGCACCGAGCAGTCTGAGGCTGAAGCGGAACGCCGTATCGCTCAGGCGGTACTGCGGGCTCAGCTCGTGACCGCACGAGTTTGAGCCGATGCCCGTGTGGCGGTAGTCGATGTTGACCACCGTCTCGCGTCGGGGAACAAGCTCATAATCGTGACCTGCGGTATTGGTCAGATCCTTGGGCGTGAAGTGCGAGCAGTTGAAGCTGAAGCGGCTGTCGGTCGCCAGCGCGAAGAGGCTCTGACTTGCCGCACAGGCAACGTTCATCCACAGCGTATCGGCGTGTGCCATATTCTCCTGCGGGCGCACGTAGTGCTCGAAGTGATCGGTGACGCTCGTCTTGAAGCGACCCTCCCACGATGCGTGACGCTTGTCAATGTACGATTCAACAGGACCGCGGCCGTAGTATTCAAGCGACTCAAAGCCTGCGGGCATCATAAACTGCACACCAAAGCGAGGAAGCGGCGGCAAGCCCTCCTTGACCTTGACGTCGTAATCCAGTACCAGTCCACCCTCGGCAAAGACCGTATAGGTCGCCACAAGGCGCACCATCGGCTCCTGCAGCTTGGCGGCAATGACAAGCTCGGCTTCGATCTTGACGTATTGCTCGGTCTGCTCGACGATGCGACAGCCGTAGCAATACGGCTCGGCAAGGTGGAAGAGCTTGCCCTCCCACTGTCTGCGGATGTACATATCGTTGTCGGTCGGTGCGCGCCATACGCAGGGCTCGATGGGCGATGCCAGCAGCTGCTTGCCCTGCTCAACGTAGGACGAGGGCACACCGTGTGCCTTATCAATGGTAATCGAGCCGCCTTTGGTGGTCACGACGATCTCGTTGAAGCTCTCCTCCACGGCAAGGCAGGGCGTCGCGGTCTCGACGAGCGCGGTCTTTTCCTCCTCGACCTCAAAGGCGAACTGATGGAAGCCGACCTCATAACCGCTCTCAGCCCACGCGGTGTCCTCGTTCTGATAAGCACGAACGGTCAGCGTGTAGCAGCCCGCCTCGGTGCGATCCCACGCAAACGAGGGCGTGACTCTCACCGTCTCCTGCGGTGCGATGGCGGGCGCGATGAGTCTTCCCTTGCCCACCGTCTTGCCGTTGCGAGCGAGTGTGTAAACGAAGTCCAGATCGGACAGTCCCGTAAAGAAGCGGCGCGAGCGCAGCGTGAACGCACCCGTCTGCTCGTCGAATTCCTCGACGGCAAAGGGCTTGATGATCTCTTTATATTCCATAAGCCCCGTATGCACACGGCGGTCAGGGTAGACCAGACCGTCCACGCAGAACGAGCCCGAGTGGGGGAAGTCGCCAAAGTCGCCGCCGAAGACATAGTGCGGATCGACCTCGGGATCGTCGCCCGTCGCCACCGAGTGATCGGTGAACTCCCAGACACAGCCACCCCAGAAGGCATCGTTCGCCCAGATCTTGTCCCAGTAATCCTTGAGGCATCCGGGACCGTTGCCCATCGCGTGCGAATATTCGCACATAAAGAAGGGGCGACCGCCCTTGACGAAGAGCTCGTTCTCAAGCATCCAATCCACGTCGCCGCCGTTCTTGCCAAGACCGGGGTACATACGGCTGTCCACGTCCGTCTTTTCGATCCACTTCATCGCATCGGGCATAAAGGCGGGATCGCCGTAGTGGACGACCACGTATCTCGTCTGATCCTCGGAATGCGTCAGACAGCCGGGCATACGCTCGTGATAATAGTCCATCATCGCGCCGTGACCACAGCCACCGCCGCATTCGTTACCGACCGACCACATAATGACACAGCCGTGGTTCTTGTCGCGCTCCATCATACGGCGGGCGCGGTCGACACAGATCTCATCCCAAGCGGGATCGTCCGTGATGCGGCGCCAAGCAAGGTCGCTGTGCGCGCCCGAGAAGGAGCGGCAAAGACCGTGCGTCTCCAGATCCGCCTCGTCCACCACGTAGAAGCCGTAGCGATCGCACAGCATCAGCATTCGGGGATCATTGGGATAGTGGCTGGTACGGATGGTGTTGACGTTGTGCCGCTTCATAATATTCAGATCGTTGATCATATGGTCAATGGGCGTCGCCGCACCGAGCAGCGGATGGCTGTCGTGGCGGTTGACACCGCGCAGCTTGACCTTCTGACCGTTGATGTAGGCCACGCGGTCACGAATGACCAGCGAGCGGAAGGCGATATCCTGCGAGATGAACTCATCACCGCAGTGCAGCAGCAGCGTGTAGAGGGCGGGATACTCGTCGCTCCACAGCACGACGTTGGGGACGCGCATCTCGACGCTGTCCTTGCCTGCGTACACCGTACCCGCGACCACGCGGTTATTCTCGGGATCGTACAGCGCATAGTCGACCTCCACCGCGGCGTTGGTCTCCAGCTCGAGCGTCAGCGTCGCGCTACCAAGATCGTCAGCGACCGCCGTACGGGCAAAGAAGTCGACGATTCTCGCCTTGTCGCGAAGCAGCAGATACACCTCGCGGAAGATGCCCGACATACGGAACTTGTCCTGATCCTCCAGATACGAGCCCGTGCACCACTTGAGCACCAGCACGCGCAGCTCGTTGTCGCCCTCGTGCAGATGCTTGGTAATATCAAACTCGCTCGTCATATGGCTGACCTCGCTGTAGCCGACGAACTGTCCGTTGACGTAGAGATAATAGCACGAATCCACGCCCTCAAAGGTCAGAATGATGTCCTTTTCCAGCATACCTGGCAGGATACGGATCGTTCTTCCGTACAGACCGCAGGGGTTGTCCTCGGGAATGTGAGGGGGATCGCAGGGAAAAGGATAATCCACGTTGGTATAGTTGGGCGTATCGTAGCCCTTGCCCAGCATCGTCTGCCACGAGCGCGGCACCTCGATGCGGTCGCCCTCAAAAATGCCCGCCACGGTCGGATCGTCAACCAGGCGCACCGAGGGATAGAATCGGAAATCCCACTCGCCGCACAGCGAGACGAAGCGGTCAGACAGCGCGCGGTTGATGCTGTCCGCATTCTCAACGTCGGAGAACGGGATGAAATACGCACGCGGCTTCTCACAGCCCACGTGGATCACGTCAAATTGCTTGTGATAGGTCAGTTCCATAAAAAAACTCCTTCCTTTCGAACCTCCTTGCGGATGTCCGCAGCTATATTGTTTATATCATATCATAGATTGGCAAAAAAATCAATATCAACATCTTGCAAAACTATAAAGATATTGCGCGACCCGCCAAGCGAGCCGCGCAAGCATCAATCATTTTTTTCG
>JAGBTR010000120.1 GCA_017631215.1 Clostridia bacterium
CCGTCGTCCAGCATACGCATCACGCCGATGGGGGTGACGCGGATGAGCGTGAGGGGATAGATGGGCTCGGTGCAAAGCACGAGGACGTCGAGCGGGTCGCCGTCATCCGCGAAGGTGCGCGGAATGAAGCCGTAGTTTGCGGGATAGTGCGTGGAGGTATAAAGCACGCGGTCGAGACGGAGCAAGCCGGTGTATTTATCCAACTCATATTTGCATTTGCATCCCTTCGGGATCTCAATAACGGCAGAAAAATCGTTTTCGGTGATTTCTTTTGGATCAATGTCGTGCCAGATATTCATAGCGAAGCTCCTTTTTTGCTTTATTTAACGTAGTCAAATTCGAAATCGTAGATGGAAACGGTGTGGCCGTCCTTACAGCCGCGCGCCTCCAGCTCCTTGAAGATGCCGCTCTTTTCCAGCACACGCTGGAAGAAGTTGAGCGACTCGTAATCGCTGAAGTTGATCTGTCCCATCAGATTGAAGAGCCACTCGCCCTCGACGTAGAAGGTATCGTTCTCGCGGCGGATGGTGGTTTCCTTGCCACCCTCCACGTAGGCATCCTCGGGGGCGTACTCCGCGTCGTAGACCTTCATCGGAGGGAGATCGCGCAGACGCTCGGCAACCAGACGGACCATATCGTCAAGTCCCTCGCCCGTTGCGGCGGAAACGTAGAGCAATTCGCAGCCAAGCTCTTTGACGTATGCCTCAAACGCATCCACGTCCACCAGCTCGCGGTCGAGCGAATCGACCTTGTTTGCGATCATGATCTGCGGACGTGTTGCAAGCTCGGCGCTGTATCGCTCCAGCTCACGGTTGATGGTGCGGATATCCTCGACGGGATCGCGCCCCTCAAAGCAGGAGATGTCAACGACGTGCAAAAGCAGACGGCAACGCTCGACGTGGCGCAAGAACGCGTGTCCGAGTCCCGCACCGTCCGAGGCTCCTTCGATCAGACCGGGAATATCTGCGGCAACGAAGCCGCGCTCGCCCGTGGTGCGCACGACACCGAGATTGGGGGAGAGGGTGGTGAAGTGATAATCCGCGATCTTGGGCTTTGCGGCACTGATGCGCGCGAGGATAGAGGATTTTCCGACGCTGGGATAGCCGATGATTCCGACGTCCGCGAGCATTTTCAGCTCCAGCAGGACCTCGCGCTCCTCACCCTTGGTGCCGTTTTTGGCAAACATAGGGGTCTGTCGGGTGGCGGTTGCAAAGTGACGGTTGCCCCAGCCGCCGCGGCCACCCTTGCAGGCAACGTAATCCGCGCCGTCATCCTGAGACATATCGTGAATGATCTTGCCCGTCTCGGCATCCTTGATCAGCGTTCCGGGAGGAACGAGGACGAGCAGATCGTCTGCGGTTGCGCCGTGGCACTTGGCACCCTTGCCGTCACCGCCGCGCAGCGCGATGAATTTGTGCTTGTAGCGGAAGGCGAGAAGCGTATTCGAGCCCTCGTCCACGCGGAATACGACGTTTCCGCCGTGACCGCCGTCGCCACCGTCCGGTCCGCCCGCCGCAACGTACTTCTCGCGACGGAAGGAGACCGCACCGTTACCGCCGTCGCCTGCCTTGATATAAATTTTTACGTGATCGATAAACATAGAGATTTTCCTTTCGTGGGAAAGCTTTTTTCAAAAATCCTTCCGTCTCATCCCTCTGCGTCGTCACCCTTCATACGGATGATGATGCGGATGGGGGTGCCGTGGAAGCCGAAGGTGTCGCGGAGACAGTTTTCGATATAACGGCGATAGGAGAAATGGAAGAGATCCACGTTGTTGCAAAAGATGACGAAGGTGGGGGGCGCGACCGAAATTTGCGTCATGTAATAGATCTTGAGGCGTCTGCCCTTGTCTGAGGGGGGCTGAACGCGGATCATCGCATCGCCCAGCACGTCGTTGAGCATACCCGTGGTAATGCGCGTGACTGCCTGATTATGGACGTAGAGGATCCGCTCAAAAAGATCGTTGGTGCGCTGTCCCGTTTTTGCGGAAACGTAGAGGATGGGCGCGTAGGGCATATAGGCAAGCTCGGTGCGGATCTTGTTGTTGAATTCGTTTACCGTATGGTTGTCCTTTTCAATGAGATCCCACTTGTTGACCACGATGATGGTCGCCTTGCCCGCCTCGTGCGCGATGCCCGCGATCTTGGTATCCTGATCGGTAATGCCCGTGGAGGCATCGATCATCAGCAGGCAGACGTCAGCGCGCTCCACTGCCATATGCGCGCGGAGAACGCTGAAATGCTCGATGCGATCGTCGATCTTGGATTGGCGGCGAATGCCCGCGGTATCGATAAAGGTGAATTTACCGTATTCGTTTTCCACCTGTGTGTCGACCGCGTCACGCGTGGTGCCCGCAATGTCCGAGACGATGAGGCGATTCTGTCCGATGAGACGGTTGATGATGGAGGATTTGCCCGCGTTCGGCTTTCCGATCACGGCGATCTTGATGCTGTCGTCCTCTTCCTCCTCGTCCTGCCAAGCGCCGAGCGAGCGGATGCAGGCGTCGAGCAGGTCGCCCGAGCCTGAGCCGTGAATGCTCGAAACACTGACGGGATCCTCGTCAAAGCCCAGCTCGTAGAATTCGTAGAATTCCATAGGGAGCGCACCTACGCTGTCGCATTTGTTGATGCAG
>JAGBTR010000121.1 GCA_017631215.1 Clostridia bacterium
ACTGCGATTTTACCGACCTTGACACCTTTATGAAGGAGCTCAAGCATCTCAAATCGAACAAATAAAAAAGACATCCCCACAGCCTTGCTTTGGTCTGTGGGGATGCTTTTTGTTTATTCAGCGGGAGCGACTCGCACCGTGACGGGGCGAGAGGTAAGTCCCAGCCATTTGCTGTATACCTGCACGTTGCAGTCATGTTCGGACGTGACGGTCAAAAGCCCGTCCTGATCGATCTCGCTCTTGAAGATATCGGGATGTGCCGTCCAGCGAAGCCCCAAGAGATCCATCACCTCGGGCGGCACGACGCTGCCGTCCTCATAATAGCCGACCGCCTCAAGCTGGATCTGCTGACCGCATTCGACCGTGTGGGGAAGTCCCTCGATCTCGAGCCGCTCAACGGCAAAGCGTGCCCTCGCTTGCGACCACGTGATCGCAAAGGCAACGACCAGCACGAAGAAGATCGAAAGAATGACGATCATTTTTGTTTTATTCTTCATATAAGACCTCCTTATCAGATGCGATAGACGTAGTTCTCCTTGCGTGCTCGCTTTTCGGGGTAGTCACCCTCTCGGTAGCCGAGGATGCAGTGACCGATACCGATATAGTCGCCCTCGATGCCCCACGAGCGGAGCAGGGCGCGCCCCTCCTCGCTGTCGAATTCCTCGCGTGCGCGGTGGATCCAGCAGCTGTCCACGCCGACGGCGTGCGCGGCGTTCATCAGATTGCCCATCACGAGCGAGCCGTCCTCAATGCAGGTCGATACGCCTCGGTTGGCAAGCACGATGACAATGGTGGGCGCACCGTAAAAGGGATCGCTGTCGGGGCGTCCCATCACGGCGGCGTTCATACGGCGAAGCGTCTCACGCGTCACGGCGTCCTGCACGACGACCATAACGGGCGATTGACGATTCATCCCCGTCGGGGCATAGGTCGCCGCACGCAAAATGGCCTCGAGCTGCTCCTCACGGATCTGTTCGGGGCGATAGGCGCGCACACTGCGACGTTCCTCCAGCACATGTAGCGTTTCGTTCATAGCGATTGTCCTCCTTTGCGGTGTTTTCTGTTTCTATTGTACCATATTCCGTCGCAAAATGCAAGGGGGTGCATAGTCAAAAAAAATTCACCTTTTACACCCTATTTAGACACTTGAATTTTGGCGCAAGGGGTGGTATACTGTTATTATCATCCCAAAGGAGGTTGGATCATGGCAAATGTGATGGATTATATCGAGTGGCGCGGCGATCTTCCGCTGTCTGTCTCTCCCTTCAACGAGGTCGATTGCCTCGCTTTTTGCCTTATATCCTTCATCGATCTGAACGGCATTTTGCCCGAGCGAGCCGCAGACGGCGTCATCACGCTTGAGGAGGCGGTTGCACGGTATCTGGAGGCGCACCCCGAGGACGAGACGCCGATGGGTCTGATCGTTCCGCCGCAGACGCGTCCGCTGATGCGACGTATGGCCGAGTGCGAGCGCTTCCGCCATATGCGGCTGCGCGCCTTTGTTGACCATATCGACGAGAACGTTCAAAAGCAGATCGCCGCGATGACGGTTGAGCTTGACGAAGAGCGCATTTTCGTGGTGTTCCGCGGAACGGACGATACGCTGGTCGGATGGAAGGAAAACTTCAATATGAGCTTTCTCACCGCCATTCCTGCCCAGCTTGAGGCGGTAGCGTATCTGGAGAGCGTGGCGCGCGATCTGCCCGACCGCCGCATCCTGCTCGGTGGTCACAGCAAGGGCGGAAACCTTGCCATCTATGCCGCCATTCACGCGAGCGAGGATATCAAGCACCGCATTGTGCAGGTGTACAGCAACGACGGTCCCGGCTATCGCCGCGAGGTGGTCGAATCGCCCGAATATCAAGGAATGCACGACCGCATCATCAATATCATTCCTCAATCCTCGGTGGTGGGAAGAATGCTGGAGCACGGCGAGCGATACACGCCCGTTATGAGCAATGCGACGGGACTGTGGCAGCACGACGGCTTCAGCTGGGAGGTCAAGGGAACGACCTTTGTTGCCGCACCCTCGCTTTCGCAGGATAGCGAAATGATCGACAAATCGCTCAAAAAGTGGACGGCGGATATGAGCGACGAGCAGATCGAGCAGTTCGTCGATTCGATGTACCGCATTCTGACCGCGACCAACGCCAAGACGCTGACCGAGCTGACGCGCGACCGTAACTGGTTCTGGCATTTGATGAGCAGCAGCGATCCGCAGTCGCGCAAAACCGTTTTCTCCGCGCTGTCACAGCTGACGGGCGAGGCGGGGCGGCTGTGGTTGGAGCGTGTGCTTCCCGCCCTCATCAAGACCAAGACCGCGCCCAAGAGTGCGGATGCAGGTGAGACGGTCGACCAAACGACCGCCGCACCGACCGAGAATGCGACCGCCGATGCCGAGAGCACCCAGCCGAAGGCCAAGCGTGTACCGCCGAAAAAGGATGCTATCGATCGCGTGCTTGAGCATATCATTGCCGAGAAGCACAAAAAGGGCAAGAGCAAATGCGCGACCTGCCCGAAGCGCGACGGCTGTCCACGGTTGGCGTCAAAGCAACAATGTAAATAACGAAAGATCCCTGCGGCGCGATGTCCGTAGGGATCTTTTTGGTTAATTTCCGTCGTAGAAGGCGGGCGGGAAGGGATTTTCCTCGGGGGGCGGCAGATTGCGCGGTGTGTAGCTCGGCGTGCTGTTGCTCTGCGCGGCGGGACGGGCGCGGTCGAAATCAAATTCGACGTTGCCGTTGACCAGCTTGAGCGCGGCAGAAAATGCCTTGCCCGACCGAGGCGAGACAAAGCCCTCGAGCACCTCGGTCTTGCCGTCCGTCAGCAGTGCAGTGATATGCTCGGACGTGATCTCGCGTCCGCAGATGACGGTGTTGATGTTGAATTTGCAACCGTTCTCGCGGTAGCGCGAGCAGCCGTAGAATTTGCTGTTGCGTCGGATCTCGCCGCCGCAAAGGGGGCACAGTCCGTAATCCGTCTCGTCGACCTCGCCCTTGATGCGGTCGAATACCGCGCGACCGTCCTCGTCTAGTCGGAGCGCGGCCTCAAATCGGCGGCCCGTGCGGGGCGAATAGAAGCCCTCGATGACGTCCGTCTCGCCGCTTCTCAGCAGGGCATCTACGTGCGAGCGCGAGACGGTGCGTCCCGCGATGACGAGATTGATGCTGAACTTACAGCCCTTTTCCTTGTATCCCGAGCAGCCGTAGAAGGTGCGGAAGCGCTTGACGTCCTCGCCGCACTTGGGGCATTTGCCCACGACGTCACCGAAAAAGCCGATGTCGTCCTCGTGCTTGCCGCTCTGCTCGAACACGCTCGCGATCTCGCTCGTTGCCAGCGCGACGCTGTCCTCGATGCTCATCTGACCGCGGAAGACACGCTTGAGCGCGCGACCCATATCCGAGGTCTTGTATTTGTCCATATTGATGTGCAGACGCTCGAGCGACTCGATCAGAAAAATGCCGTCGGGCAGGATGGTGTAGACGTCCTTTTTGAGCTCGATGTAGCGGCTGTTGCGTGCGTTGTCGATGATGCCCGTGCGCGTCGCCTCGGTGCCAAGCTCGATACCCTCGAGAATGGCGCGGTATTCCTCGGCGTCGTCCTCGCCTACGCGGTCTGCAAGCGTGGATAGGTCGGAGCCCGCCGCCTTTTCCTCGCGGAAGGGATTTTTGAGGTAGTTGTTGAGCGACTCGATGGTGTGGTGGCGGGGCGGTGAGGTCTCCTTTTCGACGGGCTTGAAGCAGGTGACCACACGGTCGCCCTTCTTGAGCGCGGGGAGCGTTTTGTCCTTTTGGGTGAAGTCGTCGTATTTCGTCCAGCCCTTTTCCAGCATCACCATACCCTTGAGCGTGAAGGTCTCCTCGTCGCCCACCGCGATGGTGATCTCAGTGCGCGAAACGATGCAATCCTCGGCGCAGAAGACGGCGACGAAGCGGCGGAAGACGGTCGAATAGACCTGCATCTCGCGCTCGGACAGCTGGCTCTTGTCGGGGATCTTGTAGGTCGGCGTAAGGGCAGAGTGCGACTCGATCTTGCTGTCGTCGAAGATGGTCTTGGAGTCCTTGAAGGTGACGGGATAGCCCACCTTGGCGATGTTTGCGATGATTTGCTTCATCTTGTCCTTTTCCGCCGTCGCGAGGTACTCCGAGTTGGTACGCGGGTAGGTCAGATATCCCTGCTCATACAGCTTCTGGACGATCTCAAGCGAGTCGGACATCGACATTTTGTATCGCTTACTCAGCACGTTTTGCAGCTTGGAGAGCGAATACAGCTTGCCGGGGGGCAGCTTGTCCTTTTTGTTCTTGACCGAGGTGACGATGGCATCGAGCGCGTTGTACTTGTCGCACAGCGCTTGCGCGGCGGCGCGGGCAACGGCCTCGCTGTCGTCCTCGAACTTTTTCTTTGAGGTCAGCTCGATCTCCTCGCCGTCGGTCAGCTCCTTGCTGACAACGGCAAAATACTTGCCCGGAACGAAGTTCTTGATGGCCATATCGCGGTCGTAAATGGCGCGCACGATGGGGATGATGACACGTCCCACGCGCAACAGCGAGCCCATACGCAGCGTGGCGTAGCGGGTCAGGTTGACGCCGTAGAGCCAGTCGATATAGGTACGGGCAAAGCCCTCGCCCGCGAGATTGTCGTATTCGCTCTCGTCCTTCATCTCGGACAGCGCGCGCGCAACGGTCTGCGGGGTTTGGTCGGGCAGCCACAAACGAACCAATTTGCGCGAGGGGGCTTTTTCTGCGGTCAGCGCGTGCTGGATGCAAAGGCGGACGATGATCTCTCCCTCGCGGTCGGCGTCTCCTGCGTTGGCGATGGTGTCCACGTCGTCGCGGTTGCAAAGGGCTTGCAGGGTAGAGAACTGACGCTTGACACCGCTGTCTACCTTGCCGTCCTTGCCCTCACGGCGCAGCTCGAAGCGAAACTCGGCGGGGAAGCAGGGCAGGTTGTCCATCGTCCAGCGCTCGCTTCGCTTCTCGGGCGGCAGATAGGATTCGATATCACATAGCGAGAACAGATGACCGAACGCCCACGAGACGAGATAGCCGCAGCCCTCAAAATAGCCGTCTCGCTTGGTAAGGCGTCCGTTTTTGCCGCTCTCGGCCGATGCGTATTCAATTCCTGCTACGATATTGCGCGCCAAACTCGGCTTCTCGGCAATGATGAGTACCATATGCTATCCTTTCTGCAAAAAGAGGGGAGACGCCCGACTCTCGGGCATCTCCCACACCCTTGCCTTGTGCTTACTCTGTATATAGTATAACACAAGCTCGCGCAAAAAGCAAGGGGGATATGCAGTTGAAATCGATCATTTCACGCTCGTCAGCCAAGCGTGCATAACGTTGACGCAAGCATCCTCCAGATGCAGGCGGTAAAGCTCGGAGAACTGGATCAGCATACGCTCGGGCTGACCTTCCTCACGAACGATGATGTTATTGGAATAGTAGCAGGAGGGCTTGGTGGTGTCGAGCGACACGCCCTCGTCCCAATCGATGCCGTCCGCTGATGTGTACATCACAAAGCCCGCGCCCGCTCCCGCGCGACCGTGCAGGATGAACTGCCCGTCAAGGATGTTGATCTGGGGATTGCGGATCTTCTTTGCCACGTGGCTCTTGCCCGAGCGCGTCCAGCTCTTGCCGTAGTCGGGCGAGACGATGTAGTCCATATTGACCTCGTCGGCGGCGTTGTAGGCGTAGACGATGAGCTCGTCTCGCTCGTTGAAGATCATCGCACCGTAACCGCGCGAATGTGTGTTCTCAAAGGGAACGATGCACACCTCCTCGAACGTCCGTCCCTGATCGTGGCTGGCATAGAGGCGATAGACGTGCTTGGCGTTGGTGCCGAGGAAATGCTCGTTGCAGAACTCCAGAACGTAGATCACACCCTTGTGATAGCGCGCATCGTAGACTCTGCCCTTGTGTGGGCAAAGCTCGAAGTGAGGCTCCCAGCTTTCGCCGCCGTCGGTCGAGCGGACGACCATCGGCGAGTCCCACGGCTCACAGCACAGCTCGGTGAGGATATGATTGCGTAGGCACAGTGCAACGACCGTGCCGTCCTCGCAGGCGACCGCCTTTTCGACCGAGATGGTCGTTCTGCCATCCATCAGGCATTTTTTGGCGTAGGGAAGCTCACGGATCTCACCAAAGGTGCGGCAGTAGTCCTCGGAGATGCGGTATTCGATAAAGCCGTAGGCGGAGTGACCGTCGGCGCGGCGCTGAGTGCAGTTGGAGTTGAATACCATGAACCTGCCGCCGCCCATATCGACCATGGCGTGGCTCATATGACCGCTCCGCTCCCTCGCCTCGTTGTCCACATAGATCTCAGACTCGGATAGGTGCAGATCGTGTACCTTGCCTCGGATGATCTGCTCGTGAATCATTCTCTTCATAATTAGGGGCTCTCCTTTATCTTAATCATTGAATACTTGTCAGCCGTACCATCATACCGTTGACGCATTTGCCGACCCCCACGGGGCTGTACAGCTCAGAGAATTTGATGAGCATCACGTCAGGCTGTCCCGGCTCACGGATGATGACGTTGTTTGAATAATAGCAGGATGGCTTGAGCGTATCCAGGAGGACGCCGTTATCCCACTCGATGCCGTCGGCCGAGGTGTAGAGCACAAATCCCGCCCCCGCACCGGCGCGGCCGTGCAGGATGTACTGACCGTCCAGGCGGTTGATCTGAGGATTGCGGATCTTGTTGTGGCAATAGGATTTGCCGGAGCGTGTCCATGTCTTGCCGCAGTCGGGCGAGATGAGATAATCGAGATTTCGCTCATCTCCCGCATTGTAAACGTACACGATCATTTCGCCTTGATCATTGAACGTCATGGCGCAATAAGCGTGAGCCAGCGTGTTTTCCAAGGGGAGAACACAGACCTCCTCAAACGTCCGACCGCTGTCCTCACTTTTGTAGAGGCGGTAGACGTGCAAGGGCGTGTTGCCCGTAAACAGCACCGACGCATCATTGCAGAAAATGAGTGCATAAATGACGCCGTCGCGGTAGCAGGCATCGTAGATGCGCCCCTTGTGCTTGCAAAACAGCGTGGCATCGTCCCACGTCTCGCCTTTATCGTGCGAGCGAACGACCATGCAACTATCCCAAGGCTCGGAGCACCCCTCGGTGTAAATGCTGTTCCTCAGACAAAACGCAACGACGGTGCAGTCATCGCAGGCGACGGCTTTTTCGACGGATACGGTGCAATCGCCGTTCAAAAAGCATTGCTTGGCATAGGGCAGCTCGCGGACCTCACCAAAGGTGCGGCAATAGTCATTCGAGATGCGGTATTCGATCCAGCCGTAGTTGCCGTGGCCCAGCGCACGGGTGGGCGAGGTGTTGGCGTTGAACACCATGAACTTGCCGCCACCCATATCGACCATCGCGTGGCTCATGTGGCCGCTCCGTCCGCGTGTCTCGTTGTCGACGTAGATCTCGGATTCGGACAGATGCAGGTTGTGCACCTTGCCCTTGATGATCTGCTCGTGGATGCGTCGTTCCATCGTATGATCCTCCATTCGACTATGATCTTTTTTTGCATAGGGGCTTTTTATCATTATACCGAGGCGGCAGCTGTTTGTCAATATAAAATTATTGCAAAACTATAAGGATATTGCACGCCCATCGCGGGCGCTGTGCACCATGAAGCCGAATAAGCCGAATAAGATCGGTCTCTTTGATAAAAAGCGTTGACTTGCCGCGCGCGTTGGTATATAATGGTATAGAAGGAAAAGACCGAGCATATAGAAGGGAGACCGTTATGGCACAGAATACGCTTTATATCGTCACGTTCAAGGACAGCGCCGAGTGGGAGGGCTGCCCGCCCTCGCTGATCGACCGCCTGCGCGGTATGGGCGACAAGGTCGCCTTTGCGGGCGCCTTCATTCCGCTTGCGGATGACGAGGCGCTGTACGCTGCCGCCACCGCCATCAATCGCGCACTGCGCGAGGGCAAGGGCATCAGTGTGTTCGGCTGTCTCGCCGAGGATACCGACCGCATCCTGCCCCTGCTCGATACCCGCCGCCATAAAGTGCAGCGGTTCGGCTTCAAGCAGGTGCGCTTTTTGCTGGGCGTATAAAACGAGCACCGCATCTCTTCCAACGATGGAGGGATGCGGTGCTGCTTCGTTTATAGGACTTGACAGCCGCTCTTCAGCTCGTCCCACGGCTCGTCGAGCACGGCGGCGTCAACCTTATCCAGCGTGGTCAGCGTGTACAGCGAACGGCGGTCGAATTTTTCGTGGTCGCAGAGAAAGATGCGTTGCTCGGTGTTCTCGAGCATCAGGGTGCGGATGTGGTTCTCCTCCTCGGTCGGATCGGAGATGATGCCGTTTACGTCAAGGCTGTGCGAGGAGAAAAAGCAGATGTCGGAATGGATCTTGGCGGCGCTCGCATAGCCGATCGGGCCCGTCAGCACCGCCGAGCGGTCGACCGTGCTGCCGCCCAGACAATGGGAGTCGATGCCGAAGTTGATCGCCTCCAGCGCGGTCAGCATATTGTTGGTGAACAGCGTGATGCGCTTGTGCTTGGCGATGTACGGAACGAGAAAGCCCGCCGTCGTCGAGCCGTCCAGCATCACGGTCATACCGTCGCGCAGCAAGGCGGAGGCTTTTTTGGCGATCGCGCGCTTGCCGACCACGTTTTTTGTCATACGGTTGCGTAGCGGTGCCGCTTGGTCGACCTCGTTGAGCACGCTCGCGCCCCCGTGCGTACGCCTGATCAGACGGAGCTGCTGCAGGTGCGTCAGATCCCGACGGATGCTGGAGGGTGAGGTGTAGGTCAGCGCAGACAGCCGCTCCACGCTCAGATAGCGCTCCTCGCGCAGAAGGGTCAATATGTGCTCTTGACGGTCGCTAAGGTCCATGATATGCTTGCTCCTTTGCTCGTTTCTGATCAAAAAATGCTCATTTGCCAATATCGCCGCCGCATATTGCGGTACGATCGCTCATTTGCTATAATCATTATAGCAAAACGAACGAATTTGTCAAGACAAAAGGAGCATCCTGATGCTACAACGACTCAAGGAGCGCGTCTGTCGCGCCAATATCGCACTCAAGACCGAAGGGCTCATCACGCTGACGTGGGGCAACGTGTCCGAGCTCGACCGCGCGACGGGCTACGTCGCCATCAAGCCCTCGGGCGTGTCCTACGACGCGCTGACGCCCGACGATATCGTCATCGTCGACCTGAACGGCAACAAGATCGAGGGCGATCTCGCCCCCTCGTCGGATACCCCGACGCATCTGGAGCTGTACCGCCGCTTCCCGAGCATCGGCGGCATCACGCACACCCACTCGCGCTTCGCGACGATCTTTGCCCAATGCGGCAGGAGCATCCCTGCGCTCGGCACGACACACGCCGATGCCTTCTACGGTGACGTACCCTGTACCCGTCCGATGACGAGCGAGGAGATCTTCTCCGACTACGAGCTGGAGACGGGAAGGGTGATCGCCGAGCTGTTCACCGATGAGACGGCGGCGCACATCCCCGCCGTGCTGGTGCATTCGCACGGCCCCTTCACCTGGGGACGTGATGGTATTGGGTCGGTCGAGAACGCCATCATCCTGGAGGAGGTCGCGGCGATGGCGTGGCACACGCTCATGATGACGCCCGACAAGACCTTCCAAGGGGAGCTACTGGACAAGCACTACCTGCGTAAGCACGGCGCGAACGCATATTATGGACAAAAGGAGACGAAACGATGATCGTCGACAGTAAGCAGTACAATGGGCTCTGTGCGTGTGGGCGCACGCATACGATGACGACCGAGTGGTGCATCCTCGAGGCAGGCGCGCTTACGCATTGTGACGAGCATATCGCCTCGCACGGCCTTGGTGGCTTTGCGGTCGCCATCTATGACGAGAACACCTACGCCGCGACTGACGGGCGCCACCCCCACGCAGACGTCGAGATCGTCCTGCCGCCCGAGGGGCTCCACGCCGATGAGCACGGTGTCGGCTTAGCGCTGCCGCAGATCCCCGACGGGTGCGACTATCTGATCGCCGTCGGCGCGGGGACGGTACACGATATCACGCGCTATTGTGCCTATGAGCTGGGCGTGCCCTTCGTTTCTTGCCCCACCGCCGCCAGCGTAGACGGCTTTTGCTCGTCGGTCGCGGCGATGACGTGGGATGGCTTCAAGAAGACGTTCACCGCCGTCGCGCCTCGCATCGTGGTGGCGGATCTGGAGATCATCGCAAGAGCGCCCATGCGCCTGACCCGTTCGGGCTTTGGCGATATGATCGGCAAATACATCGCGCTTGCCGAGTGGCGGATGGGAAGGGCGCTGACGGGCGAGTACCTCTGTCCGACCATCCACGACATGACCATGGATGCCACGAACGACGTGCTGTCGAGCGCCGAGGGCATCGTGCGCGGTGAGCTTGCCGCCTATGAAAAGCTGACCTATGGTCTTTTGATGTCGGGCCTCGCGATGCAGCTCCTCGGCTTCTCGCGCTGTGCCTCGGGGGCGGAGCATCATATCTCGCATCTGATCGAGATGCAGCCCGAGCCGCTGGGACTTTGCTCGGATGCGTTGCACGGTGAGAAGGTGGGCGTCGGTACGCTGCTTGCCGTCCGTGAATACTACCGCTTGACCGATGGCGAACGTCCGCGCTTCATTGACTATCCCGCCGTGTCTGACGGTGAGATCGTCGCCGCCTTTGGCGACCGCCTCAGCCCCTCCATCCTCGCGGAGAACAAGAGCGACTGCGCCGCCGCCATCATCGCCGAGCTGCTGGACGAGCGCTGGGGAGCGCTGTGCGACATCGTCCGCACCATCCCGACCGAGGCGGTGCTGCTTGAAAAGTACCGCCTGCTCGGGCTGTGCTCGACGCTCTCCGATATCGGTGTGTCGGAGGATCGCACGGACGATCTGCTGACCTTCTCTCCGCTCGTCCGCGACCGCTTGACGCTGATGCGGCTCAGACGCGCGATGCGGTGACGGATAACAAAAGAACACCTACCGTGAATGGCAGGTGTTCTTTTCATTATTGAGGCAGTGAGGGCGGCGTATCGCTCCCCTTGAGGACGAGCGTCGGCTGTGCCTCGCCGCGCACAAAGGCGGGCGTGATCTGCACCTCGGCAACGTCGTCGCGCGAGGGAATGTCGTACATCATACCCGTCATCATCTTCTCGATGATGGAGC
>JAGBTR010000122.1 GCA_017631215.1 Clostridia bacterium
CGTCGGCAAGACCAACCGTGCCGAGTCCTCTGCTGTGATCAGCGCTTTGGGCAGCAAGGAGTATGCAATCAAGGTCAGCGGCAACAAGATCGTCATCGCGGGTGCGAGCGACGACCTGCTTGCCAAGGCTGTTTCGGCATTCCTTGCTACATATGCAGGCTACAACGGCGAGGACAACTACACGGCAAGCAACACGCTCGCCATTCCTGCCGATCTGGATATCCTGCAGTCCTTCGATGCTACGGGCAACGTGGTGCTGTATGTGACAAATGAAGATCTGACCTACGTCGACAGCCTCTACAAGGCGCTCAAGAACGAGCTCCCGACTGTCGAGCTGAAGGGGATCACCGATGATGTCAACACGATCTTTGACGTCTCCGAGTACGGTGTCGTCATCATCGCAGGCATCGAGAAAATGAGCTCTGTCTCCAGAACAGCGATCCAGAACTATATGAACAACGGCGGTCGCATCCTGACGCTGGGTGGCCCTGCTTTTGAGACCACGCTGTATGAGTTCGAGGGCGAATACTATCCTCGCGGAGAGTATCTGTTCAATATGATCGACTCGCTCGACGACGACCAAAAGCAGCTTGTGATCGACACGTCGCTGTCTACGACAGCCTCCAAATTCCTGCGCTCCGCCGACTCCGCGGCAAAATACACGCTGAAGTCGGGCGACTATGGGCTGAAGGGCTCGACCCGTCAGCTGTTCCACGAGGTCGAAAACCTCTCAAGCTGGGATAACGTCGTTTATCGCTTCAACCAGCCCATCGAGCTGGAAAATCAGGGTGGTATGACCGCCCTCTGCTTCTGGGCGAAGGCAATGGACGATCACACGGATAGCATCTACATTGAGGTCACCGATGCCAATGGCTCCCGTTGGACGACGGCTGCCAATCTGACCGAGGAATGGGAGTACAAGGTTCTTGTTCCCTCTGATTTCTCTTGGTGGCATGACAGTGCCGCTCCCAAGAGCGACGTGCCCGATTTCAATGGTATGAAGCAGTTTACCATCGGCTTTGCAAAATCGGGTCAGTCCATTACAAGCGGTCATCACTCGTACGCTTTTGCTGATGTCGTTTTGGCTACCGCTCCCAATGCCGAGTCTGATGTCAATCTTGCCATCGATTCGCTCGCTCCCGTCTATGAGCTCTACCCCATCACCAACGGCGCCGAGCTCGTCACGTCCGAGAACCAGGTGTTCGTCACCGAGCGTGACTACAAGCTCTCTGACTACATGGTCTCCTGCCATCCCGGACGTCAGGGTATCGGCTATAACAACAACAGAACGAGCCGCTTTGTGCCTCTGATCGAGGTCAAGGATGAGAAGGGTCTGCATTCGGGCTACGCCGCTTGGATGCACATCTTCAGCAGCACGCACTCCACCATCAACGGTAAGATGGAGGGCTCGATGCTCGCTTGCTTCTCTTCTGTCTCCGATGAGTTCTACAACGCCGACGGTATCGCCGCCATCGTTGAGACCGCCAAGGTCATGACCCGCAGCGCCTTCATCGTCGAGGGTGGTACGGATGAGCACATCTACGTCGAGGAGGATGCGGACAGCATCGTCGCAGGTATCGCCTTCGTCGAGCTGAGCGGTGACAAGACCCCGGGTCTGGTTGCCTCCGTCGACCTCTATAAGGGCGACACCAGATTGGGTGGCTTCAGCTCCAAGGATCTCGCCGCTAAGTCTATCTCCAACAATATCTCGCAGGTCTACGGCTCGTATGACGTGTCCAAGGGTCAGCCCGACCGCGCGGTCGCAACGCTGACGCTGGATGGCAAGGTCATCGATAAGATCGAGCAGGACGTTTCGTTCTGGGCTCCCAAGGAGAACCCCTCCTTCATCTATATGGAGGACGGCTACTTCAAGCGCGACGGCGAGATCGTCAACTTCTTCGGTGTCAACTACATGCCCTCCTACGGCATTGCTGAGCCGAACAGCTCTTACTTCGAGAACTACGTCATGCGCCCCTCCTACGATCCCACCGTCGTTGCTAACGATCTGGACCGTATCGTCGATCTGGGCATGAACTCGGTCTCCATCTTCGTTCACTACCAGTACGCGATCGACAACAACAATATGCTGCATATGATCCAGCTCTGCGAGGATCGCGGCATCTACGTCAACCTCTCCATCCGCGACGTCTGCTATCCTCTGATGAACTACAAGGAAGCAGAGACGGAGAATCTGATCACCTACCAGCACTTCCAGGAGAACGATAACGTCTACGTTTACGATATCGCTTGGGAGCCTCGCATCGGTGCTTATGACGATACGAGATACATAGGCCGTAAGAACTACGATGCCGCATGGCTCGAGTGGATCAACGTTCAGTACGGCTCGCTCGCCAACGCCGAGAAGGCTTGGGGCGTCACGCTGAACAAGACCGCAGAGGGCGCACCGCTCGTCTCGGATGAGATCCTGAACAGCACGGATAAGAAGTATCTGAAGGTCACCTCCGCTTACTATCGCTTCCTTGACGATCACATCGCCAAGGTGATGAACGAGGGCATCCAGCATATGCAGGCGATTGCTCCCAACCAGATGATCACCTTCCGTATGTCGATGTCGGGTAGCGGCTACCGCAACGGCAGCTACAAGCCCTCGACGCATTGCTTCGACTTTGCTTCGCTGGCATCCACGCTGGCTTATATGGAGCCCGAGGGATATGCTCTGGGTGCGAACCCTGCTGCTGCTCTCCAGATCCCGATCGCCAATGCTTATGCTCGTTACGTCTCGCCCGACACGCCCGTTGTTTGGAAGGAGTACGGTCAGCAGGTCTGGACCAAGGGCAATGATAACACCAACTTCGTGCCCAATGAGAATGCAATGAAGGCCGTGTACGATTACTATGACTACACGCTCGAGTACTGTCTCAACGCCTACACCTCGGGTATGTACTGCTGGTACTACGCAGGCGGCTTCCGTATCAACGAGAACTCCGACTTCGGTATCCTGAATCCCGACGGCTCCGACCGCCCCGTCACTGCTCTGCTCCGCGAGTACGCGCCTCTGTTCATCAACCAGGGCGAGCGTCCCGAGGCTGAGGTGCTGATCGAGGTCGAGAGAGACAATATGGTCGGCGGTATGTTCGGTATCTACGATCAGGCAAAGGCAGAGGCTCGCAAGGCATACGATGCGGGCAAGTTCTTCGAGTTCGTCGATGCCAATATGGATGAGCCCTACGAGCATCCTTACGCTGACGAGGTCTATGAGGACGCCGTGGCAGATGCTAAGGGCGACAACGGTCTGTATCCTCTGCGCTACGTCAACGGTATGATCAAGACCTTCGACGTCGTCACCGAGGGTGGCAAGACCTACGCTGTGCTCACCGTCTGCAACACCAAGCAGTCGATCTGGCGCGCAGGTACGGTCTCGATCGTCTCTTACGATGGTAGCGACATCGCTGTCGACTACACCATCGACGAGCAGGTCGATTATTTGGAGAACCACGAGGTCAAGTTTGAGATCTCCGGCAAGGGCGACATCGCTCTGCGCTTCGAGATCGAGGGCGTTCAGTTCGGTAATCTCTACACCGCAACCGTAAAATAAGCTTTCCCCTAGGGGCAACGTCAAATTCGGCGTTGCCCCTATTGACTTTTTGCACAAAAAAAGCCGTCGATTTTTCGGCATAATGACATTCCCTTATTTCGTTGACACACCCATACACGTATGGTATAATTACCATAACGTCAATACTTTGGGCGTTCATTCTTGATTCCCAATATCAACGAAAGGATTGGTAAGCAACGATGAAAAAAATCAATCAGACGATTGCCGTTTATCAGGCAAACGAAGCGGTCAGCTATGCAGAGGCTCTTTGCAAAACGCTAGCCGCCAATCCCGACGCGCAGGTGACGGTGTTTGACACCGATGCCAAGCTTGATCGGGTATTCTGCCAAAAGAAGCATTCGCTCGTCATCATCGCGGGCATCGAGCGCACCCCCGGCGCGCTCAAGGGTGCGATCCATCGCTATCTCAAGGACGGCGGTCGCATTCTGACGCTGGGCGGTCCTGCCTTTGAGACCGAGACCTACTGCCACAACGGTGAATGGGTTTCCAAGGAGGATTATCTCTTCCGCGAGATCGACGCGCTTCCCGAAAAGAGCAAATTCCGTATCTTCGACGCATCTGACGCCGCTACGGTCGATGCAATGCGCCGTTCCAGCAACACGGTGGAGCGCCCCATCACCAAGGAGATCGGCAGCTTCGGGCTGGATGGCAGCGATGCCCAGCTTCACGTCGAGGTTGATCTGGATGGCTGGGACAATCTCCATCACGCCTTCACACCGCCCAAGGGAAAGAAGTTCACCACGCTGTGCTTCCACGCCAAGGGCGATGAGGAGACCTTCGGTTTGTATCTTGAGGTGATCGATCGTGACGGCGCGCGCTGGTGCTCGTCCGTTCGTCTGGACGACAAGTGGTCGTTCTACGCGCTGACGCCTGCCGACTTCCGCTTCTGGTACGACGGAAAGCCCGCCAAGACCAAGATGGTCGACTTCAACAACGCGGCCGCGATCGCCGTTGGCTTTGCGATGAGCGGTGTCAGTATGAAGCGCGGTCGCCACACCTTTACCATCGACTCGCCCTTCCTTGCCAGCGCGGGTAAAACGGATCTGCCCATCGGTGATCCGCTGCTGATCGACGGCTTATCGCCGATGCACGAGCTGTATCCCGTCACCAACGCGGCAAATCTTGTGACCTGCGACAACCAGATCTTTGTCACCAAGCGTGACTACGCGCTGCCCACCGCGCTCGTTTCCTGCCATCCCGGCCGTCAGGGTACGGGCTACGGCAACGCGCGCAACTGCCGCTTCATCCCGCTCATTCGCGTAACCGACGAGAAGGGCTTGCATTCGGGCTACGCCGCATGGATCAACGTATTCAGCAGCGTGACCGATAAAAACAAGGACCTTGAGGGCTGTATGGTTGGCTGCTTCACCGCTGCATCGGATGAGTTCTACAACGCCGACGGTCTGGCCGCCGTCGCCGAGGCTGTACGCGCGATGCTCTCCCCCGCTCTGCTCGTTGAGGGTGGTGCGGATGAATATATCTACGTCGAGCCCGACACGTCTACCATCACGGCAGGCGCATCCTATGTGACCGCTAAGGGCTTCAAGGGCGATGTGAAGGCTACCGTCACGCTGTATGACGGAGAGAACGAGCTTTGCCGCATCGACGGCGACGCCGCACGCGATTGCAACAACATCTCGACGCTTGGCGGTGCTTACGATATCGCCAACGGCAAGCCCGACCGCGCGGTCACCGAGCTGCTGCTGGACGGTCAAGTGATCGACCGCATCGTGCAGCGCATCCGCTTCTGGTCGCCCAAGCCGATCGAGGAGCGCAAGTACATTACCATCGAGGATGGCTGCTTCGTTCAGGACGGCAAGATCCTCAATCTGTTCGGTGTCAACTATATGCCCTCCTCGGGCATCTCGGAGCGCGACGGCAAGCTGTTTGAGCACTACGTCTGCGCCGCCGCCTACGATCCCGACGTCATCGACTACGATCTGGCGCACGTCAAGGATATCGGTATGAACTCGATCTCGATCTTCGTTTACAACGACAGCATCCGCGAGTGCAACAACATCCTTGATCTCATCTGCCGCGCTGAGGACCTCGGCATCAACGTTGACCTTTCCATCCGCCGCCACGTCTATCCCTACGATTATAATGAGCAAGAGGTTGAGGAGCTGATCAAAAAGCTGCGCTTTGACGAAAACGACAACATCGTCGCTTACGACATCGCCTGGGAGCCTCGTATCGGTCACTACGTGGATAAGTCCTACATCGGCCGCAAGCACTGGGACGGCGATTGGGCGGAGTGGATCGTCGAGCAGTACGGCTCGGTCGAGCACGCGGAAGCGCTGTGGGGTTGCCCCACGCCGCGCGACGAGCAAGGCAACATCATCGGTGTCACCGATGCCATGCTGGATGACACATCGGATGCTTACACCAAGATCGTATCGGCTTACCGCCGCTTCGTTGATGATATCGTCTCGCGTCAGTTCAATGAAAAGCTCAAGCATCTGCGTCCGCTCGCTCCCAACCAGCTCGTCAGCTTGCGTATGTCGATGTCGGGTAGCGCCAAGACCACGGCCAGCTTCAAGCCGTCGGGCTATTGCTACGACTTCTCAAGCTTTGCCTCGACGCTCGACTTTATGGAGCCCGAGGGCTACTGCCTGAGCGGTAGCGAGGCGTTCGCCCTTCAGATCATCTTCTCCAACGCCTACAACCGCTATATCCAGCCCGGTACACCTATCGTCTGGAAGGAGTACGGCAGACACGTCTGGAGCGGCTCCAACTTCACCAACAACAAGCTTGGCAATCTCCAGCAGATGCTCGATGACCAGAGAGAGTATTACCGCACGTCTCTCGAGTACGCCCTGCGCGGTAACACGGCGGGTATGTACGCTTGGTATTATGCCGGCGGCTTCCGTATCGGCGAGAACTCGGACTACGGTA
>JAGBTR010000123.1 GCA_017631215.1 Clostridia bacterium
CAAGCTGACAAAGGAATAAATCAATGGAATCGACAAACAAAAAAGCAGAGCTTCTCTCGCTCACGCCCGACGAGCTGCGCGCGCTTCTCGTCTCGCTTGGTGAGCCCAAATACCGCGCTGACCAGATCTTCCCCCAGCTTCATCGGGGGCTATCGCCCGACGCGATGACCAACGTCGGCAAGATCACGCGCCAAAAGCTCGCCGAGGCGGCCGACTATCATCTGCCGCGCATCGAGCAAAAGCTGGTCTCGGCCATCGACGGAACGGTCAAATATCTGTTCGCGCTCGCGGACGGCAACTGCGTCGAGAGCGTCGTGATGCGATACGAGCACGGCAACACCGTCTGCATTTCGTCGCAGGTGGGCTGTCGTATGGGCTGTCGCTTTTGCGCCTCGACCATTGGCGGGCGGGTGCGTGACCTGAGCGCGGGCGAGCTGCTCGGTCAGGTCATCGCGGCGCAGGCCGATATGGGCGAGCGCATCGACAACATCGTCATGATGGGCATTGGCGAGCCGCTCGACAATTTCGACGCCGTCGTGCGCTTTTTGCGGCTGGTCAACAACGAGGCGGGCTTGAACATCGGCTACCGCCACATCTCGCTTTCCACGTGCGGTCTGGTCGACAAGATCGACGAGCTGGCCGCGCTCGGTCTGCCCATCACGCTATCCATCTCGCTGCACGCGCCCGACGACGAGACGCGAAGCGCCATTAGGCCCGTCAACAACAAGTGGGGCGTGGACGCGCTGCTCGCCGCCTGCCGTCGCTACTACGGCAAGACGGGGCGCCGCATTTCGTTTGAATACACACTCATCGCAGGCAAAAACGATTCGGTCGAGCAGGCTGAAAAGCTTGCGCGTCTGCTCAACAGCCGCCTGCGGAGCAAGGGCGACTCGATGCCCATTCACGTCAATCTCATTCCCGTCAACGAGGTCGCCGAGACGGGCTTTGTCCACTCGGGCGATGCCGCCGTCCGCGCCTTTGCCGCCACGCTCGAAAAACGCGGCATTCGCGCCACCGTACGCCGCAAGCTCGGTCCCGACATCAACGCCTCCTGCGGTCAGCTTCGCCGCGCGGCGATGAAGGCAGAGGGCGAGGGGGACGGGGAAGGACGCAAGGGGACTTTTTAAAAAAAGTCCCCCTGCACCCCCAAAAACTTTCAACCAATGGGTAGGGGCGCAGGCGTTAGTTATCCTTCTTTATATCGATTGCTTGAGCCATTGAGCAGGCGTCCCAAAGCGATATCCTCGAAGCAAAGGCATACGCCCGTATGAGCCTCCCTCCGAGAGGGAGGTGGCATTGCGGAGCAATGACGAGGGAGCCTGCGTGCACCATATCACCGCCCCGATCAATCAAATTGGAACCGTATTTTCTGTAGGGGCGAGCTGTGTTCGCCCGCGGGCGTTCAAAGAACGCCCCTTCAGGTCTGCGTTCTTCCCTCCTACATATGCGATATAGGAGGAACAAAAATGATCATTACCCGCCGCGCCCGCCCGTTTTTCGTCGCGCTTTGGCTTGCGCTTGCCGTGACCGTTTTTTGCGCGTTATATCTATTCACCGTATATCTCCCCCGCACCGACGGGGACAGCGTACGGCTGGAGATTCCCGACCTGATCGGCACGCCGCTTACGGAGAACGACGAGCGGCTTCCCGACACGCTTTACGAGGTCGTCTACGACTACCGCGCCGATGCGGACACTCCTGCGGGCACGGTGCTATCCCAAGAGCCTGCGCCGCACGCGACACGGCGTGCCATTCCCGACCGCGCGCGTTGTGTGCTCCGCCTGACCGTCAGCACGGGGGCGCGCAGCTACACTGTCCCCGCGCTGATCGGAGTCAGCGCACGCGAGGCGACCGTCGCCTTACGCGAGGCGGGGTTGATCGTCAAGACGCGCACCGTCACGCGCAACGACCTATCCGCGGGGCAGATCATTGCTGTTTCGCCCGCCGAGGGCACGCAGATGCGCGAGGGCGAGGTCATCACGCTGACCGTCAGCGACGTAGCGACGAGCCGCGTGGTACGCGTTCCCGACGTGGTCGGGATGCCCCTCCCCGAGGCCAACGCCGCCCTCGTTTTGCACGGTCTGCGCCCGCAAGCCACCACAGCGTCCGATCCCACCTCCGCCCTCGGCGCAGGTCTTGTCTGCTCCCAACAGCCGTTGAGCGGCACGCTCGTGCCGTCGGGAACACGCGCAAGGCTTACACTCAGCGAGGGGCGAGCCCTTCCCAACGCCGCCGACGAGGAGCTGGCGATGGAAGGAGAATGATCCCTGACACCCCGACAGCAAAAAGGAGTTTGCTTATGGAATATCGATCAAAAGGAAAAATACTGCAAGGCGTCGGTGGTCTTTACACCATCGCGCTCTCGCATCACGATACGCCGCTCGACGGTCAGACCGTCGTCTGCCGCGCCAAGGGTGCGTTCCGCCACGAGGGACTCACACCTCTGCCCGGCGATGACGTGGTCGTCGGCTATGACGACACCGCCCTCATCGAGCGCGAC
>JAGBTR010000019.1 GCA_017631215.1 Clostridia bacterium
AAGTTGGAAGAATACATTCATTACTACAACAATGAAAGAATCTCTCTTAAATTAAAAGGAATGAGCCCAGTTCAATACCGAGCTCATTCGCAAACAATTTAATATTTAATTTTGTCTAAACTTTTGGGTTCACTTCACTTTTGCTCGGGCCTTTCTTTTTGCGTTCCCGCCCTCCGCGCAGGAAAAAAACGCAAAAGCAATTGACTTTTCTCGCAAAAAAGAGTATAATAAAAAAGTATATCTGCTACCGATAGAGCGGTATGCAAGAACCGAGGAGGATGACCTATATGCCAAACGATCTGCTCAGACAAATGGAGGAGGGAATGCAGTCTTTTTCAAAGGGACAGCGCCAGATCGCCTCTTATATCATCGGACACTACGAAAAGGCCGCCTATATGACCGCGTCGAGACTCGGCGAGGCGACGGGCGTGTCCGAATCGACGGTGGTCCGCTTTGCCATCGAGCTGGGCTTTGAGGGCTATCCCAAGTTTCAGCGGGCGATGCAGGCCATTATCCGCAACCGCCTGACCTCCTTCCAGCGCATCGAGGTCACCAACCACCTCATCGGTGACGGTGACGTGCTGGATAAGATCCTCTACGCGGATGCCGAAAAGATCAAGCAGACCGCCGAGACCATCGACCGCGTCGCCTTTGACCACGCCGTTGATGCGCTGATCGGCGCGAGAAATATTTATATTCTGGGTGTGCGCTCGTCCGCCGCGCTGGCGGATTTTCTGGGCGCAGGATTGCTCCGCGTGTCGGACAACGTCAAGCTCATCCGCTCCACCTCGGGCAGTGAGGTGTTCGAGCAGATGCTCGATATCGGTGAGCAGGACGTGCTCGTCGCCATCAGCTTCCCGCGCTACTCCAAGCGCGTGGTGGCGGCGGTTGAGTTTGCCCATAAGGCGGGCGCCAACGTCGTGGCACTGACCGATTCGGCGCGTGCCCCCATCGCCGCGCAGGCCGACCAGCTGCTGCTCGCACAGAGCGACGTCGCGGCGTTTGTCGATTCGCTTGTCGCTCCCTTGAGCATCATCAATGCGTTGCTGGTTGCCATCTCGCGTAAAAAGCAGGGCGAGCTGACCGAGAGATTGCGCCGTCTGGAGCATATCTGGGATGAGTACGAAGTCTATGACAAATCAAGATAATTTCGCCCCCAACCGCGTGGCCGTCATTGGCGGCGGTGCGGCGGGTATGATGGCGGCGCTGACCGCTGCCGAGAACGGCGCGACCGTGACGCTGTACGAGCGCATGGGGCGGCTGGGTCGCAAGCTGCGCATCACGGGCAAGGGACGCTGCAACGTCACCAACGATTGTGACACCAACGAGTTTCTCGCCAACGTGATGACCAATCCGCGCTTTCTCTATACGGCGCTCGACCGCTTTTCGACCGCCGACACCAAGGACTTTTTTGAGCGCAACGGCGTGCCGCTGAAAACCGAGCGCGGTCGTCGCGTCTTTCCCGTCTCCGATAAGGCGGCGGATATTGTCGCCGCACTGGCCGATGCCTGCCACCGCGCAGGCGTGCGCGTCGTGTATGAGCGCGTGCGGTCGCTGTGGCTGGAGGACGGCGTGCTCCTCGGCGTGGAGACGGCGCAGGGCAAGTGCGAGGCCGATGCCGTTATCGTTTGTACGGGCGGCAAGTCCTACCCCTTGACGGGCTCGGACGGCGACGGCTATACGCTGGCAGGGCAGGTCGGTCATACTGTGACGCCCCTGACGCCCTCGCTTGTGCCCATCACGGCCAAGGGGAGCCTTTGCCCCGAGCTGCAAGGACTGTCACTCGAAAACGTGCGACTCACGGTCGTCTCACTTGCGAGCGGTAAGACGGTGTTCGAGGATTTCGGCGAGATGATGTTCACCCATTTCGGCCTGACGGGCCCTCTGGTGCTATCGGCCTCGGCACACATCCACGACATCGCGCCGGGCAAATACGAGGCTCACATCGACCTCAAGCCCGCCCTTGACGAAAAAACGCTGGACGCCCGTGTGCTGTCCGATTTCGACAAATACAGAAACAAGGATTTTCTCAACGCACTGGGAGATCTGTTGCCGCAAAAGCTGATTCCCGTCATGGTGCGGGAGAGCGGCATTGACGGACGCACCAAGGTGCACACCGTCACGCGTGAGCAACGAAAGGCTCTTGTCACCACGCTCAAATGTCTGCGTGTGCCGCTTGTCGGCTTCCGTCCCATTGAGGAGGCGATCGTCACCTCGGGCGGCGTGAGTGTGCGTGAGGTCAATCCCAAGACCATGCAATCCAAATGTATGCCGGGGCTGTTCTTCGCGGGCGAGGTGCTCGACGTGGACGCCTATACGGGCGGCTTCAATCTTCAGATCGCATTTTCGACCGGCTATGTGGCGGGCGAGAGTGCGGCGTTCTATGAAAAGGAGTAAACCAATATGATCAAAATTGCCATCGACGGCCCAAGCGGTGCGGGTAAGAGCACGGTAGCCAAGGCTCTTGCCGCCAAAATGGGCATTGTTTACGTGGATACGGGAGCACTGTACCGCACCGTCGGCTATGCCGCCGTCCGCGCGGGTATCTCGACCAAGGATGCCGCGGCACTGGAGGCACTTCTGCCGACTATCGAGG
>JAGBTR010000020.1 GCA_017631215.1 Clostridia bacterium
CCCCCCCCCCCACGTCTCTCACGTCTCTGATGTCTCTCACACTTCTCTGACCTCTATGTGCATCTGACAGCGCTCAGCCTGCGCGCCGCGGATCTCCACCACGTAGTCAAGATCCAGCGTACCGCCGACCGCGCCGTCCAGCGCCAGGCGGTTGTCCACGTGCAACGTGTGGACGCACACCTCAAACGGCATATACGGCGTCTGATAAATGCACATATGGCGCTTGTTCTTTTCGAACACCAGTGCCGTGGTCACACTGCCCGTACGGAGCATCGTCAAAAGCCCGCGCTGATCGAAGCGGAAGGACAGCTGTGACTCGGTTCCCTCCATACCCGTCAACTCGGTCTCCTCGTAGGTCAGTGAAAATTCCTCGTCGTTCAGGCGCAACCGACCGACGCAGAACATCTCACTCTGCTGTGGCTCGGTCTCGCCGTTCTCCACGTCGTAAACGGGCTCGGTCAGCGCGCGAGAGAGCTCGCCCGACTCCATGATCTCCAGAAACTCGTCAAACAGCTCGGCGGCAACGCCAAAGCGCTCGATCGTCATCGATATCCCAACACGCTTCAGCACGGCTTGCCCTCCGCGCGGCACTTCATCACCCACACCTTGAGGATGGCCGCCTGCGTCTTGGAATCCGCGATCTCGCCGCGAAGGATCATATCCACCAGCTCGGCAAGGGGCACGCGCACCACGTCGAGGAACTCGTCCTCGTCGGGCGCAGTGTTGCCAAAGGTCAGCCCCTTGGCCAGATACAGATCGATGACCTCGTCCGTGTAGGCCGGCGTGGGATACAGCGGACCGAGGTCGATCAGCTGCTCACACTGCGCGCCCGTCTCCTCGCGAAGCTCGCGGAGCGCCGCCTCGGCGTGATCCTCACCCTTGCCGTCCAGCTTGCCCGCGGGGATCTCGAGCAGAACCTTGCCCATCGGGTAACGGAACTGGCGCACGCAAACGACCTCGTCGTCATCCGTCAACGGCACAACGGCCACCGCGCCCACGTGGCGGATGACCTCGCGCGCCGAGGGCTTACCGTCGGGCAGCTCGATGCGGTCGCGGAAAAGATGCACCACCACGCCGTCAAAGATCAGCTCCGAGCTGACCTGCTTCTCGACAAGCGCGGCATCGTTCGTTTCATTCATTTTCATATCATACCTCACTATCCTTCATCAAATGCTCCCACTCGTCAAAGCGGTAGCACAGCGTCGCCGCCGCGTGCGAGTCGCCCGTCAGCTGAACGCGACCGCCGTTTTTCTTGATGTAATCCACGAGCGCAGGCGCGGGATAGGGCGTCGAGCGATAGCCGCGCGAGATCGCGCCCGTGTTGATCTCAAAGATCGCACCCGTCGGGAGCAGTGCGTCGATCGCACCGAACGCCGCCGCCAGATAGCGGGGATGGTTCATATCAAACAGCGGATCGACCTCGATATATTTGGTCACAAGATCGATGTGTCCCACGATATCGGGACGCATCTCGGCAAGGCGAGCCACGCCCTCGTAGTACGCCTCGCACATCGCATATCCGTCGCCGCCAAACGCCTCGCGACAGCACCGTGCCAGCTCCTCTGCCGAGCTGTCGACGGGGTAGTAGGTCTCGCCTACCTTAATATAATGCACCGAGCCGATGACGTAGTCCAGCCCACTTGGCACGAAGGGCGAGTACAGATCGCGCTCGATGCCGCAGAGCACCTCGATGCGGTCGGCATAGGCTTGCTTGAGCGCACCGATCGCCGCCACGTATGCCACGCTTCGCTCGGGCGACATTGCATAGCTCGAGCCGCGCGGCGAGGTCGAATGCCCCGAAAAGCCGATGCGCCGCAGACCCTTTTGGATGGCGGCTTGCACCATCTCCTCGGGCGTGTTCGCGCCGTCGCAGTAGGTGGTGTGACAGTGCAGCTCTTGCAGCGCGCCGTATTTCAGCAGGTCGCTCTTACCGCTCATTGGGTCATCTTCTCCTGCTTGACCTTGCGGTCGATGACGTGGCGCGACGCCAGCTCGCGGTGGATGTCCTCCAGCGAGATGCCCGCCTCGATCATCAGCACCATCACGTGATAGGCAAGGTCTGCGATCTCATAGACCGTCTCGGCGCGATCCTCGGCCTTGGCGGCAATGATGACCTCGGTCGACTCCTCGCCGACCTTTTTGAGGATCTTGTCAAGTCCCTTCTCAAAGAGATAGGTCGTGTACGAGCCTTCCTTCTTTTCGGTCTTTCTGCCCTCGATGAGCTTCATCAGGTCGGAGAGACTGAAATCGTGCAGCTCCTCGCTCTCAAAGAGCTGCTCCTCGTCGAAGCAGGAGTCGTTGCCCTTGTGGCAGGCGGGACCCTCCTTTTCGACCTTGACGAGCAACGCGTCGCCGTCGCAATCGGGCGTGATGGAGACGATGTGCTGAACGTTACCGCTCGTCTCGCCCTTGAGCCAAAGCTGCTGACGGGAACGGCTGAAGAAGCAGGTGAGACCCTTTTCCATCGAGATTTGCAGGCTTTCGCGATTCATATAGGCGAGGGTCAGCACGCGGCCGCTGATGGCGTCCTGCACGATGGCGGGGATGAGACCCTTTTCGTCGAATTTGAGTTGATTGATGTCGAACATAATATGGATTCCTTTCGTTTGGGAAGTGGTGGGGTTCAAATTTTGATTTGTAGGGGAGTATGGTGCGAACATAGTCTTCTATTTACCCTCACACTGCGCCCTGTGGGCGCGCGTTCGGGGGGAATATGTCTTCATTCTTTGCCTTGTGGCAAAGAACGAAGCAAGA
>JAGBTR010000124.1 GCA_017631215.1 Clostridia bacterium
AGGTCAGCGCGTGGCGCGACTCAAACAGCTGCCCCACACGCCCGTCGGCAGGCGCACAGAGCACTCCCTCGGTCGGACAGACCGCGATACCGTCACCTAGCACCCCTTGCGCGAATGCCTCGTCCGCGACCTCGGCAAGCGGCACCACGCGCCCCTTGAGCGGTGAGCATAACACGATCTCTTGTTGTTCCTTCATTCCAAAACACTTCCTTTCATCATTTGTACGGGCGCGCGCTCACCCAGATGCGTGCGGCACACGCGCTCACGCACTGACAGCACCGCAGAGGGTGCGACCGACAGCTCGTCGACCCCCATACGTAACAGCGCCTCCGTCATCGTCGGGTCGGCGGCAAGCTCACCGCACACCCCCACCCAAATGCCCGCGCGATGGGCGCTGTCCACCGCAAAGCGGATGAGACGCAGAATCGCCTCGTGATGCGTGTCGCAAAAGCGATCCAGCGCGGCATTCTGACGGTCGAGCGCCAGCGTGTATTGCGTCAGATCGTTGGTGCCGATGCTGAAGAAATCCACCATCGATGCAAGCCGATCGCTGATGAGCGCCGCCGCAGGCGTCTCGATCATAATGCCGATCTCCACCTCCTTGGCAAATGGAATGCCACGCTCACGAAGCTCGTCCGCCGCCTGCTCCCATAACGCACGCAGCTCGACAACCTCGCGCTCGCTCACAACAAGAGGAAACATCACCGCCAGCCGACCGTAGCACGAGGCGCGAAGCAGCGCACGTGCTTGGGTGAGAAACAGATCGGGACGGCTGAGGCTGATGCGGATGGCACGAAGCCCCAGCGCGGGATTGTCCTCGGGAGGGAGCGAAAGACCCGCCGCCTGCTTGTCCGCCCCGATGTCCAGCGTCCGCACCACCACGCGCCGCCCCGCCATCTCGGTCAGCACCTGCCGATACGCCGCAAATTGCTCCTCCTCGTCGGGCAGATCGTTGCGCCCCATATATAAAAACTCACTGCGAAACAGCCCGATGCCCTCTGCCCCAACCGCACGCGCCTCGCGCACGTCCTCGACGCGACCGATGTTGGCGCACACCTCGATGAGCCGACCGTCCGCCGTGCGGCTCTCGCGGTCGCGGTATTGCCCGAGTGCCGCCCTTGCCCGAGCACCGTCCTCCATTCGTCCGCGAAGACGGTCGAGCGTTGCCTCGTCGGGCTCCAGATAGATCAGCCCCTCGTCGGCATCGACCGCCAGTAGCATACCGTCGCGGATATGCTCAAGAGCCTCACCCACACGCACCACAGCGGGCAGCCCCATCGTGCGCGAGAGAATGGCGGTATGCGAGTTGGTCGCCCCGCCGCCCGTGACAAAGGCGCGCACGCGGCTACGGTCGAGCTGTACCGTTTCGCTGGGTGTCAGATCATAGGCGCAAAGGATATCGCCCATCCCACCGCCGTGCTCATCCGCCGACACCGTTGCCCTCTCGCTCCCTCCCACCAAATGGCGCAAAATCCTCTCGGCAATGTCGCGCATATCGGTGGCGCGCTCGCGCATATAGGCGTCCTCCATCGAGGCGAAGACCGAAGCGATCTGCCCCGCCGCCTCGTTGACCGCGTATTCGGCGTTTTTGCGCCGTGTCAGAATGACCGACCGCACCGCCTCGTTGAAATCCTCGTCGCGCGCCATCATCGCGTGTACCTCAAACAGTTGTGCACCGCCCTGCCCAAGCTCGCCCATCGACCACGCAGACAGCTGCTCCAGCTCGGTCACCGTGCGCGCCAGTGCCTCCTCGTAGCGGCTCCATTCGGCATCGGGATCGTCCACAGCGCGATCCTCCACGCAGATGTGCTCCTTTTTTAAAAGCCGCGCCTCCCCGATGGCAACGCCCCCCGATACGCCCTTGCCGTGTATGATCCGCATAAATCTCCTCCATCCCGCCGCGTCGCAGCCGTTCTCGTGACTATTTTTGCCCCGTTTTCCGTTCAATATACAGCAAATTCTATTGACAATACCGACGCCGCATGCTAAAATAAATCAACTTCAATGCGTGACACGCAGAAAGGACAACACGATCATGAAACTTGGCTCTACCATCGATCTGTTTTCTCGCTATGGCGAGCAACGCTACGAAAAAATGAAGCAGTACGGCTACACCTGTCTCGATCTCAACTTCGCGGATACCAATTCCGCCTATTATACCGCCTCGGAGGACGAGGTCAAGACGATGCTCAAGGCAGAGATCGACCTTGCCGCCGCGTCGGGCGTGACCGTCTGGCAGACGCACGGTCCGTGGCGCTGGCCCTCCAAGGACGAGACCGAGGAGGATCGCGCCGAGCGTATGGAAAAGATGAAGAAGTCCATCCACCTCACCGCGCTGGCAGGCTGTAAATATTGGATCGTCCACCCCATCATGCCCCACGCCATCTATGAGAGAAAGGATCCCGAAAAGTCGAGATCCACGTGGGACATCAACCGCGCCTTTATGCGCGAGCTGATCAAGACCGCCCACGAGGAGGGCGTCATCATCTGCCTTGAGAATATGCCTATGCCCGAGTTCTCGCTGGGCAAGGTCGAGGATATCATCAAGTTCGTCAAGGAGATGGACGACGACCACTTCAAGATCTGCCTTGACACAGGTCACGCCGCCGTCACCAAGGAGGCCGTGGGCGATGCCGTCCGTGCCATCGGCAAGGATCTGCTTGCCACGCTCCACGTCCACGACAACAACGGCACGCACGACCAGCACCGTCTTCCCTACTTCGGCGTCATCGACTGGGACGACGTGACCCGCGCCCTGCTTGAAATCGGCTTCGACGGCTCCTTCAACTACGAGCTTGTCGATGCCAAAAATCTGCCAGATCGGTTGCAAGAGGAGATCATGCTCAAGACCTACTCCGAGATCGGTCGCCATTTGATGGGCGAGGAATAAAATTTCACTTGACAATTTTGCCGCCGCGTGTTACAATAGTAGCGCCGCAGGTGTGGCGGAATTGGCAGACGCGCCGGATTTAGGTTCCGGTGGATATCCGTGCAGGTTCAAGTCCTGTCACCTGTACCAAAGAAAGAAGGGTGTGCGATAGCATACCCTTCTTTTTTTCGTCTTGGTCGTGGGCGCGAGACAGCGATCGACGCAACGGCAAATAATTTTTCATTTTCATTGAAAAAATGGCAATTCATTATTGCAAATTGCCCGCGTTTGTGCTATAATATGCGACTGTGACTTCTAAATTCAGGATCAGGTATCATATGAA
>JAGBTR010000125.1 GCA_017631215.1 Clostridia bacterium
AGCTTGGCGTAGCGGGCGGCGTAGCCGGTCGTGACCTTGGGAGCGGGGGCTACCCAAGCGGCGCGGCGGGCGGCGAGGGTATCGTCGTCGACCTTGAGCGTGACCGAGCAGGCGGGGATATCGATGGCGATGATGTCGCCGTCACAAACGAGGGCAATGTTACCGCCGGCAGCCGCCTCGGGGCTGACGTGACCGATGGCAGCGCCGCGAGTCGCGCCCGAGAAGCGTCCGTCGGTGATCAGCGCCACGCTCTCGCCCAGACCCATACCGCAGATGGCCGAGGTCGGGTTGAGCATCTCGCGCATACCGGGTCCGCCCTTGGGACCCTCGTAACGAATGACGACCACGTCACCCGACACGATCTTGCCCGCATAAATGGCCGCGATGGCCTCCTCCTCCGAGTTGAAGACGCGGGCGGGACCCTCGTGCTTCATCATCTCGGGCGCAACGGCCGACTGCTTAACCACGCAGCCGTCGGGCGCGAGGTTGCCCTTGAGCACGGCAATGCCGCCGCTCTGCGAGAAGGGATTCTCAATGGGACGGATGATGCTCGTGTCGCGGTTGACCACGTGCTCGAGATTCTCCGCCATCGTCTTGCCCGTGACCGTCATCACGTCAAGCTTGAGCAGATCCTTCTTGGTCAGCTCCTTCATCACGGCGTACACACCGCCCGCCTGCTCAAGATCCTCCATAAAGGTGTCGCCCGCGGGCGCGAGGTGGCAGAGGTTGGGCGTCGCCGCGCTGATGGCGTTGGACATATCAAGGTCGATCGTCACACCTGCCTCGTGCGCGATGGCGGGCAGATGCAGCATCGTGTTGGTCGAGCAGCCCAGTGCCATATCCACCGTCTCGGCGTTGTGGAAGGCCGCCTCGGTCATAATGTCGCGGGGGCGAATGTTGCGCTTGACCAGCTCCATGATCTGCATACCCGCGTGCTTGGCCAGTCTCAGACGGGCAGACAGCGGCGCGGGAATGGTGCCGTTGCCGGGCAGTGCCATACCGATCGCCTCGGTCAGACAGTTCATCGAGTTGGCGGTGTACATACCCGAGCAAGAGCCGCACGACGGGCAGGCGTTGTTCTCATAGTCCTCAACACCGCACGCGTCCAGCTTGCCCGCCTTGTAAGCACCGACCGCCTCGAACATATGCGAGAGGCAAGTGCGGCGACCGTCACCCAGCTTGCCCGCGAGCATCGGTCCGCCCGAGCAGAAAATGGTGGGAATATTGAGACGCGCAGCGGCCATCAGAAGACCGGGCACGTTTTTGTCACAGTTGGGGATCATCACCAGACCGTCGAACTGGTGGGCGGTGACCATCGCCTCGGTCGAGTCGGCAATGAGGTCGCGCGTGACAAGCGAGTACTTCATACCGATATGACCCATCGCGATGCCGTCACAGACGGCGATGGCGGGGAACATAATGGGCGTACCGCCTGCGTGGCGGATGCCGGCCTTGACCGCCTCGGCGATCTTGTCAAGATCCATATGACCGGGGACGATCTCGTTATGCGAACAGACGACGCCGATGAGAGGACGCTCGATCTCCTCCTTGGTAAGACCCAGAGCGTAAAGAAGACTGCGGTTGGGGGCGCGCTCGACGCCGAGCTTGATGTTATCGGAATTCATAATGGTATGTCCTTTCTTTGGATGTTCGCCGCCACAACGCGGCGGCTCAAAGGGTTTGTTTGGCAAGATGGGTTGGGTGATACAGTTCCCATATGCTTGAACTTCGAAACTAACAAATGGGGAGGAGGCCCCATGGAAAGTCTGAAGTTGTCGGGCTAAAGAAAGATAGCTATCGCGCCAGTCCTTTCTTTTTCCCTAAAAGTTTTGAGGGGTTGTAGGGGAACTCTAAAATTCCCTAAGGGAATTTTTTGAATTGGCGCGTGCGCCAATTCGGTTTTCCAAAAGTTCCCCTACGCCGTCCCCCTTACTGCACCTTACTGTGCGAGAACTCGCCTCTCTCCTTGGTCTGCTCGTAGATGGTGGTCTCGCCGCGTTCGAGTGCGATGACGCCGGTACGGACGAGCTCCATGATTTCGAACTCGCGGAGCAGATCCAGAAGTCCTTCGATTTTGGCCTCCTCGCCGATGAGGGCGAGCGAGACGGAGTAGGTTGTGACGTCGATGACGGACGCGCGGAAGATATTGGCGATCTGAATGATCTCGTTGCGGCGATCGGCGCAGGGCGTTCTCATCTTGATGATGATAAACTCACGGCGAATGGACTTCTGCGGCGTGAGCAGCTTGACCGAGTGAACGGGAATGAGCTTGCGGAGCTGGTTGGCCAGCAGCAGCACGTGGTCGTCGTCGGTCATAACCTCGATGGTGATACGCGAAAGATCGGAGCGCTCGGTCGCACCCACGGCAAGCGACTCGATGTTGTAGCCCTTGCGCGAGAACAAGCGGGAGACCTGCGAGAGCACGCCCGCCTCGTTGTCGACCAGCACGACCAGTGTCTGTCTTTTGATTTCCTCCATATCGTGTATCCTCCTTAGCAAATGATGAACTTGGTAATGGGGCTGCCGCCGCCGACCATCGGACGAACCATCTCGTCCATCTGGATGGCGCAGTCGACCACGTAGCCGTGACCGTACGCAAGCGCCTCGCGGATGGCCTCCTCGAGCTGCTCGACGGTGGACACGCGCTTACCCTTCAGACCGTACGCCTCGGCCAGCGCCACGAAATCGGGGCCGTGCGTCAGCGTGGTGTGCGAGTACTGCTTGTTGTAGATGAGCGTCTGCCACTGGCGAACCATACCCAGCGTCTGGTTGTTGAAGATGAAGGTGATGACGGGGATATCGTAATGCTGCTCGGTGGCAAGCTCGTTGCAGTTCATACGGAAGCAGCCGTCGCCCGTAATGTGAATGACCGTCTTGTCGGGATTGCCGACCTTTGCACCGATGGCCGCGCCCAGACCGAAGCCCATCGTGCCGAAGCCGCCCGAGGTGAGCAGCTGACCGGGATAGTCAAAGTGGAAGTGCTGGATCGACCACATCTGGTGCTGACCGACGTCGGTCGCGACAACGGTGTCCTTGGGCATCATACGCGAAATGGTCGACAGCAGCTGCTTGGGCGTGAGCGTGTCGCCGCCCTCCTCGTAGACCGTCTCGGTGGGGAATGAAAATACCTGCTCCTTCCACTCAGTGTGGTCGCTCTGCTCGATCCGCTCGTTCAGAATGGACAGCACCTGCGCCGCATCGCCAATGATGTGGCGGTCGACCTTGACGTTCTTGTTGATCTCGGAGCGGTCGATGTCAATATGTACGATCTTGGCCTGCTTGGCGAAGTTGCTCGGATTGAGCGCCACGCGGTCGGAGAAGCGGCAGCCGACGGCGATGAGCAGGTCGCAGGCCGCAACGGCGTGGTTGGACGCGCGCGAGCCGTGCATACCGACCATACCCGTGGCCAGCTTGCCGTCGCCGGGATAACCGCCGCCGCCCATCAGCGTGATGGCAACGGGAGCATCCACCTTTTCGGCAAAGACACCAAATTCCTTGTGGGCGCGACCGCGAACGACACCACCGCCGCAGATGAGCAGCGGCTTCTCGGCCTCCTTGATCATCTCGACCACAGCGGCGATATCGTCGGCATCGGGCGTGGGCGCCTCGAACTTGTCCGCATCGCGCGCCATCAGCGTGGCGAGTCTGCCGTCCTTGAAATGCTGCTCGGGCGGCAACGGCTCGAAGTCGAACTCCTCTGCCGTCGCGTTCTTCAGAATATCAATGAAAACGGGACCGGGGCGACCGCTTCTGGCCACCGCGAACGCCTCGCGCACCGTCTCGGCCAGCTTGTCCACGTGGGTGACCATATAATTGCTCTTGGTGATGGGCATCGTGATACCCGTAATGTCAACCTCCTGGAACGAGTCCTTGCCGATCAGATTCTCGGCGACGTTGCAGGAAATGAAGACAACGGGCGAGGAATCGTAATAGGCGGTCGCGATACCCGTGGTGAGGTTGGTCGCACCGGGACCCGACGTAGCAAAGCAGACGCCGACCTTGCCCGTGCTGCGGGCGTAGCCGTCGGCGGCGTGAGAGGCGCCCTGCTCGTGCGAGGTGAGGATGTGGGTGATCTTGTCACCATAGTGGTAAAGCTCGTCGTAGACGTTGAGGATGGTGCCGCCCGGATAACCGAAGACGGTGTCGACGCCTTGCTCGACGAGGCATTCCAGTAGGATTTTGGCTCCTGTCATTTTCATAGGGGTGATCTCCTTCGTGGGGGATTTTATTGTTCTTTTTACGCGCCCACTGCACCCTGCGGGTGCGCGGGCACGGTTTGTGCGGGGGG
>JAGBTR010000021.1 GCA_017631215.1 Clostridia bacterium
CATACGCGGCGCATTCTCGGCAAGAAAGGTGTCGATTCTTGCCTGCGACGTCCGACTCGGCACGGACATACGAATGCTACCGTCAGCCCTAACGCGCAGATTGAGCCGCTTGACACCGCCGACGTACAGCTCGTAGGGATAGACCTCCCCGCCGTAGGTGAATTGCATCAGCCTTGGATTTTTCATACGCATCCCCTTGCATCAACGCCGCGCAGGCGACAATCAAGCTCATACAGTGCGGTTTTGTTGGAATCCCACTGCAAAAGCTCGCGCGCTTCCCTATAGGTCAGCCAGCGCACCTCGGTATGCTCGTGCGACAGCAAGACCTCCGTCGGGCACGCAAAGGCAAAGCTATATTCGGGAATAACGTAAGCGTCCTTCGCCCAATGCGCGCGGTGGCACTTGGCAAAGCAGGTATTCGGCACGCAGGCGACCGAGCAAAGCGCGGTGACCGTTTCCGCGTGAACACCGCATTCCTCAAAAATCTCGCGTTGGGCGGCCTCAAGCGGCGTCTCGTTATCCTCACCGCCACCTGCGACAAACTGCCATTGGTCGTGGTCGGCACGGTGGAGCACGCCGTAGAGGATCGCACCGCTCGTGATGCGATACGGGATGGCTAAAATTTGAAACGGTGCGCGCATAGGTGACCTCCTTGACGGCTTTTCCATCATTATAGCACACACAAGGCCAATTTGCAAACATATTTTTAAAAAAGCCCTTGACAATTTTCGCTTTTCTGTATATAATAATTGGGTAAATGAACTTTTCCAACAGCGCAGAAGAGGAAGAGTAAGCGGTCGAGTGAGTACAGAGAGCGGGCGGTATGGTGCGAGCCCGTCGAGCGAAGCCGCCGAAGGTCGCCTCCGAGCTGTCCGTGCCAAACGCCTTGCGGCGCAGTAGTGCGGAACGGTCGCCCTCCGTTATCGGGGTGTCGAGTGCGTACCCGTCTCGGGTGCGAAATCAGGTGGTACCGCGTCCATCGTCCTGATGCCAAGTCAGGTCGGTGGCTTTTTTGTTTGTTGGATGAGTTCAAAGAAAAGAAAACGGAGGATTTTTTTATGGCACAGGCATATCACGAGCTGCCGAAAACCTACAACCCGTCCGAGTTTGAGGATCGCATCTATCAGAATTGGTGCGAAAAGGGCTATTTCACGCCCGATGCGAAGAGCGAGGCTCCCTCGTATTCGATCGTCATTCCCCCTCCCAACATCACGGGTCAGCTTCATATGGGTCACGCGCTGGACAACACGCTCCAGGATATTCTCATCCGTTACAAGAGAATGCGCGGCTTCTGCACGCTTTGGCTCCCCGGCACCGATCACGCATCGATCGCTACCGAGGCGAAGATCGTCGAGGCGATGCGCAAGGAGGGTCTTTCCAAGGACGATCTTGGCAGAGACAAGTTCCTTGAGCGCGCTTGGGCTTGGAAGGATCAGTACGGCGGAAGAATCATCTCCCAGCTCAAGAAGATGGGCTCGTCCTGCGACTGGACGCGCGAGAGATTCACGCTGGACGAGGGCTGCTCGGACGCCGTCAAGGAGGTCTTTGTCCGTCTCTATAAGAAGGGACTCATTTACCGCGGCGAAAGAATCATCAACTGGTGTCCCCATTGCAAGACCTCCATTTCCAATGCCGAGGTTGAATACGAGGAGCAAAAGGGTCACTTCTGGCATATCCGCTACCCGCTGGTCGGTGGCGGCGGATACGTTGAGGTTGCCACCACCCGTCCCGAGACGCTGCTTGGCGATACCGCAGTTGCAGTCAACCCCGAGGACGAAAGATACAAGGATCTGATCGGCAAATACGTCCTGCTGCCTCTGGTCGGCAGACGCATCCCGATCGTTGCCGATGAGCACGCACAGCTCGACAAGGGTACCGGTTGCGTGAAGATCACCCCCGCGCACGACCCCAACGACTTTGAGGTCGGTCGCCGTTGCCACCTTCCTATGGAGGTCGTTCTCACCGAGGACGCGAAGATCACCGACAATTATCCGAAATACGCGGGTATGGATCGCTACGAGGCGCGCAAGGCCATCATCGAGGATCTCCGTGCAGGCGGATATCTCGCGGAAATCGAAGATCTCACTCACGAGGTCGGCACCTGCTACCGTTGCGGTACCACCATCGAGCCGATGATCTCGCTGCAGTGGTTCGTCAAGATGGTTCCTCTGGCAAAGCCCGCCATCGAGGCTGTGCGCGACGGTCGCATCAAGTTCGTCCCCGAGCGCTTTGACAAAAACTATTTCCACTGGATGGAGAACACGCAGGACTGGTGCATCTCGCGTCAGCTGTGGTGGGGTCACAGAATCCCCGCCTTCTACTGCGACGAGTGCGGCACGATGGAGGTCACCAAGGCCGACAGCGTCGTCTGCCCCAAGTGCGGCAAGCCGATGAAGCAGGATCCCGACACGCTTGACACGTGGTTCTCCTCGGCACTCTGGCCCTTCTCTACGATGGGCTGGCCGAACGAGACGGAGGATCTGAAAAAGTTCTTCCCGACCAACACGCTGGTCACGGGCTACGATATCATCACCTTCTGGGTGTCGAGAATGATCTTCTCGTCGCTCGAATATATGAATGAAATTCCCTTCGACACGGTGCTCATCCACGGTCTTGTGCGCGACGCACAGGGTCGCAAGATGTCCAAGTCGCTGGGCAACGGCATCGACCCGCTTGAGATCATCGCCGAGTACGGTGCCGACGCGCTCCGCTTTGCGCTGGCGACGGGCAACAGCCCCGGAAACGATATGCGCTTCTCGGACGAGAAGATCGAGGCGGCGCGTAACTTCGCCAACAAGCTGTGGAACGCTTCCCGCTTCGTCCGTATGAATCTGACCATCGAGGACACCGCTCTTCCCGCCGTCGACGACATGACGACCGAGGACAAGTGGATCCTAACCCGCTACAACGAGACGGTCAAGACGGTCAACGAGTCGCTTGACAGCTTTGAGATCGGTGTGGCGCTGTCGACGCTGTACGACTTCACCTGGGATATCTTCTGCGATTGGTATATCGAGCTTTGCAAGGGACGTCTCAACGACAAGGAGAGTGCCGGCAACGAGGTCGCTCAGCGCGTGCTTTGCCACGTTCTGACCGGCATCCTCAAGCTGCTCCATCCCTTCATCCCCTTCATCACCGAGGAGATCTATCAGTCGCTTCCTCACGAGGACGAGAGCATTATGATCTCGCGCTATCCCGTCTATGACGAATCGATGGTCTTCCCCGCTGACGCCGAGCGTATGAACAGCATCCTCGATGCCATCCGCGCCATCCGTAACCGCCGCAGTGAGATGAACATCGTTCCCTCGCGCCGCGCCAAGTTGTATATCGCCACCACGCACGCCGAGGACTTCCCCGTTTCGTCCTACGTCTTCTTCCAGAGACTCGCATCCGCGAGCGAGGTCGAGGTCGCAGAGAGCTTTGAGGGCAAGCTGAGCGCCGATGAGGCGGTCACGATCGTCACGCCCGTGGCGACCATTCTGCTCCCCCGTGCCGACATCATCGATATGGAGAAGGAGAAGGCACGCCTGAATGCCGAAAAGGCCAAGCTGGAGGGTGAGATCGCAAGACTTTCCGCCAAGCTGTCCAACGAGGGCTTTGTCGCCAAGGCTCCCGCCGCCGTCGTCGAGGGCGAGCGTGCCAAGCTGGAAAAGGTTCGCGAAAATCTCGCGGGCGTCGTTTCGGCTTTGGAAAAAATGAAATAATTTGAAAAAAATTTCATAAAACCGGGAACATTTCCGATTTTGCTCCGTCTGTATGAGTGTAGACCACAAATCACACCCTGCAGACGGAGCTTTTTCGTCTGTGCAACACAAGGAGGAACTACTATGAAAAACAGAAAGCTGACACTCGCGCTCGTCTTCGTTCTGCTGTTCTCGCTTGCACTGGCCTCGTGCGGTGCGTCCAACAAGGCGACCGCCGACAGCGACGGCTATTACAACGGGGGAACGTCCTACGATAAGAGCGAATCCTTCATGCCCGAGTCGCCGATGACGCCCGATATGCCCATGGAGCCCTCGCTCGACGGTGACTACGGCTACAAGGGCGGCTACGATGCCCCCACCGCCGATTCGATCACGGGAGGCTCGGTCGTGGGCGATGCGGCGCAGATGAGCGAAAAGATCATCCGCAACGTCTCCATCGATGCGCAGACCAAGGAATACGACAAGGCCATCGACGAGATCCGTGCCGAGGTGGCGCTTCTCGGCGGCTTTGAGGAGTCCTTCCACTCCTCGGGAAGAAACTACTATCAGAACGGCGTTTATTCTCGCTCGGCATATATGATGCTCCGCCTGCCCGCCGCACAGCTGGATGCCTTTCTCGGCAAGGTTGGCGGTATGGTCAACGTGCTCTCGCAGAGCTCCAACGCCCAGAACGTAACGGGCGAGTATTACGACATTCAGGCGCGGATCAGCGTGCTCGAGAGTGAGCGCGCAGCGTATGAGGAGATGCTCAAGCAATCGATGGATATCGACTATCTCCTGCAGGTCAAGGATCGCCTTTACAACGTTATTGAGGAGATCGAGTCCTATGAGACGCGACTCAAGCTGCTTGACAGCAAGGTCGCTTATTCGACCGTGACCATCTCGCTTGCCGAGGTCATCGAGTACACGCCCGTCATTACCGAGGAGCCCACCTTTGGTGAGCGCACGGCCGAGGCATTCAAGACCAGCTGGAAGAATTTTGCCCAGGGTTGCCAGAACTTTGCTATCTGGTTTGTCTTTGCCCTGCCCACGCTTCTCGTGCTGGCTGTGATTGCTACCGTTGCTACCGTGGTCGTTGTTCGCATCGTCCGCAAGCGCAGACGCGCACTGACGCCCACCGCGCCCAAGGCACCCGTCCCGGACGAGGAAAAGGGTTAATATCCAACACCACAAAGGAGGTCAGATATGAAAGGAAAACGTATCGCACGCATCTGGGTCAGTCTCTTGCTTCTTTTTGCGATATCCTTGAGTGTCTGCGGCTGCACCGCGCCCTCCTCGCAGGAGCTTTCGGATGGGGTCACGCCCAACACGGTGACCGCCTCTGACGACCTGAGCCAAGGAAATGCCGCTGTGACCGACTTTGCGGTCAGGCTGCTTCAAGGCAGCAACGAGAGCGGCAAGAACACGCTGGTCTCGCCGCTGTCCGTGCTGTGCGCGCTATCGATGTCGGCAAACGGTGCAGACGGTGAGACGCGCGCCGAGATGGAGCGTGTCCTCGGTATGACCACAGAGCAGCTCAACCAATATGTCTACACCTATCAAAGCGCGCTCCCCCAGAGCGAGAGCGCCAAGCTCAGCCTTGCCAATTCCATCTGGTCGACCGATGACGCCCGCTTTACCGTCGACCGCGACTTTCTGCAGATCAACGCCGACTACTACGGTGCGGACGTCTTTCAAGTCCCCTTCGACGCGCCGACCGTCGAGCGGATGAACGGCTGGGTGGATGAGCACACGGACGGTATGATCCCCAAGATCGTCGACGAGCTTCCGACCGACACGGTGATGTGTCTTATCAATGCGCTCGCATTCGATGCGGAATGGACCACGCCCTACAGCGAAGATCAGGTGCGCAAGGGCACGTTTACAAGGCAGGACGGGACGGTGCAGGACGCCGAGCTGATGCACAGTGAGGAGTGGTACTTTCTCGAGGACGAGGACGCCACGGGCTTCATCAAGCATTATCGCGGTCGCGGCTACGCCTTCGTGGCGTTGCTCCCCAACGAGGGCGTCGACCTTGCCGACTACGTCGCCTCGCTCGACGGCGCATCGCTCCGCGAGCTGTTGACGCATCCGATCTCCACCACCGTCTATGCGGCGATGCCCAAGTTTGAGTCAACGTATGACGTCGAGCTGAGCGGTGTCCTTGCCGAGATGGGGATGCCGCTGGCGTTCGAGCCAGCCGACGCGGACTTCTCTCGATTGGGTCGGTATGAGGGCAAGAACATCTATATCAGCAGTATCCTTCACAAGACGGTGATCTCGGTCGGAGAAAAAGGAACAAAGGCGGGGGCGGTGACGATGGTCGTGGACTCGCCCGACGATGCGCCGATGGATCCCAAACGCGTCACGCTCGATCGCCCCTTCCTCTATATGCTGATCGACTGTGAGAACAGCGTTCCCTTCTTCATCGGCACGGTGACCGAGCTGGAGAGATAAGTGCATACAAAAAGGCTGTTGCCCACGCAACAGCCTTTTTACATTTTCTTCACACTGACCTCGCCGCTGTCCAGCGCCTCGGTCGTGCCGTCCTCATAGCGGACGACCAGGCGAAACTCATCGTCGATCTCGGTCGCTATGGCGGCGCGCGGTGTTTCATCCACGCGGCGGACAAAGACGCGCTCGCCAAGATAAAGAGCGCGGCGGCGGTATTCGGTCAATATCGAAGGGGATATCAGATCGTCAACAAAACCCAACAGTCGGTTGATGATTTCTACCGCCAGTTGTTCTCTTGCACCCTCGGGCGGCGTTTTTTCGGTAAAAACAGCCGTCGCGATATCCGCGATCTCGGGCGGGAAGCCGCTCTCGGGCGGTGCGATATTGACGCCGATGCCGACGATGGCGTAGTCGAGAAGCCCTGACTCGGGCGAGATATGCCCTTCGGTCAGGATACCGCACACCTTTTTGCCGTCCAGATAAATATCGTTGATCCATTTGATGCGCGCATCGCGCCCCGAGAGGGCCTCGATGGCTTGCGCGGTAGCGACAGCGGCGGCGGTGGTCAATCTCGTCGCATCGGCGGCGGGCAACGGACGGCGCACGATGAGGCTCATATACAATCCCGTCCCGTCGGGCGAGAAAAAGGAGCGGCTCATTCGCCCCCTTCCCGCGCTTTGCCACTCGGCGATCACCACAGCGCCGTTTTGAGCGCCGTCAGCGGCCATTTGTCGGGCGGTGGTATTGGTGGACGCCAAGGTCGGAAAAACGGCTACACGCGCCTCTTTTCCCGCTTCTCGCAGCTTTTTCTCGATGCTCGCCGCATCCAATCGTTCTTTTGCGTTCATTTTACCACCTCCTACCAAGAAAAAAGTATAGCATATTCGCCGAGGTTTGTCAAGTCAATGAAAAGACGTTTCTTTTGCTCGGTCGATCACATTCGGCTATTGACAAAAAACGGGAATTGTGCTATAATGAAATCTAAGAAATCCATATGTGGAGGTTACATATATGAAAA
>JAGBTR010000126.1 GCA_017631215.1 Clostridia bacterium
AATTACTTCTTCTCCTTGACCTTGGAATCCTTACCGATCTTGTCGCGCAGGTAGTACAGCTTAGCGCGTCTGACCTTACCGTAGCGGATGATGTCGACCTTGACAACGTTGGGGGAGTGGATCGGGAAGATCTTCTCCACGCCGCAGCCGTAGGAGATACGTCTGACGGTGAAGGTCTCGGAGATGCCGCCGCCGTTCTTAGCGATAACGGTACCCTCGAACATCTGAATTCTCTCGCGCGTACCCTCAACGATCTTGTTGTGGATGCGGACGGTGTCACCGATATTGACCTCGGGGACTTCGGTCTTAAGTTGCTCGTTCGTAAAAGCTTTGATCAAATCCATTTCTAAAGCCCTCCTCATATTATCCGGATGTTCATGCGAGCATGCAGCGGACCACCCTTTCTCCGTGTCGGCACGAGCAGTGCGCTTACACACAAAGTGCAATCATTATATCACATCTCTTTTCAAAATGCAATACCTTTTTTGCAATTTTTTTGAGATTTTTGCACTTTTTTCAATCTTTTTTGCCCGAAGCTGCACGTCGACCGTTCAAAAAGCCACGGAGCGCACGAAGAAGCGGCTGGGCAGAAATGACGGCGACCACACAGCACAGCGCGAGCGTGTACCAGATCCATCCCGACAGCTCGATGCTCATTACCACGGAGATCGCGACAAGGGCGATCAGATTGACAAGCAGGCGGACGGGCGAGACCCCAAAGCGGATGTGACGGCGAGAGTGAAGCAGTCGGACGATAAGCACCGCGAGATAAGAGACCGCCGTGGCGATCGCGGCGCCCAGCGCACCCATGGGGGGAATCAAGGAAAGATTCAAGACGACGTTGCACAGCGCACCGATGAGTGAGGTCACAAGAATGGCTTGTCCTCGGCGCTCGACCAAATAAACGGAGGAGACGAAGCTGCTCAGCGCGGACAGTACGGTCGCAAGCAGCAAAACGGGAACGAAGCGCCACGCCTCGACAAAGGTCGGATCGAAAAGGATCGCGGCCATCGGGCGACAGAGCAACATCATACCTGCGGCGGCAAGACATAGAAAGCCGGAGTATCCGGAGAATACGTTGGTGAAGAATTGCTCCATTTCTCCGTGACGGATCCGACGCTCATCCTCGGTCTCCGCATTCTCGGCGCGTCGGTTTTCCACGACGGCGGAGAATTGCCACGCATCCGTAAAAATACCGCCGGCAATGACGAGCAGATTGGGGATCTTGTAGGCGGCGGCATAAAGTCCGTTGGCCGCCTCGCCGCAGAAGTAGGTGACCATATAACGGTCAGATGCGTTGGTGATCCACCAGCAGACCGTGGCGGGGATGAGAGGCAGGCTGAAGCGAAGCATCGCGCCGAGCTGCCTGCGCTGTACAGACCGCAGACGGACGTAACGCCAAAGTCGGCAGGCGACGATCAGCACGACCGAGGTGATGAGGTCGGCCACGACGATGCTCAGGATATAACCCTCGACGCCCATGGAAAGCGGAAGCAGGAAAATCAGATTAAAGGCAATGTTGAGTGCGGTGTTGAGCAATCCCTGCAGGGCAAAGAGCTGATAGCGCCCCTGCGCGCGGACAAAATCCGAGACGAGATAGTGCAGATTGGCACACAACACGTAAAGGAGCAGGATAAGGGCGTAGGAGCCCAAAAAGGGAACAAGCGTGATCAAGGGGGAGATAAGCGCAAAAACGAGCGAGGAGGCGATGAGAATGAGGACGCCTGTGCTGAATACGTCGGTCTGCTCACGCTCGCTCTTGGCTTCGGCGGCAAAGCGGAAGAAGCCGCTTGAAAGACCTGCACACGCCAATGGGATGAGCAGATTGGCGACGCTGGAGATGAGATCGGCGGTGCCGAATTGCTCCTTGGTCAGCACATAGGTGTAAAATCGGACGAGCAAAAAGACGAGCAGCTTAGAGCCAAGTCGTCCTACGGTCAGCGCAGCGGCATTGTGCGTCAGTGTGACGCCGCGCGTGGGTTCGGTTGCCATATTCTCACTCCTCTCCGACGGATATTTTTAACAGTATAACACACATTGAAGTAAAATGCAATGCTTCGCGTCAAGAAAATCGCGCGGCGCGGTGAGAAAGTGGGGCTTGCATTTTGAGAAGCGGTGTGATATACTGTTACGGTAAATATGCGATACGGAAGGAATGTGATTTTTGTGACGGACATCAAACAGTTATTTGACCAAAAGCAGGTGTTTATTTTCGATTTCGACGGCACGCTCGTCGATTCGATGGGCATGTGGGGCAGGGTAGATATGACCATTGCCGAACGGCACGGTGCGACCGTTCCGCCCAACTTTCTCGATATGCTCGTGCCGATGAGCGAGGAGGAGTCGGCGCAGTGCTTTCTCGACCACGGCTGTCACGGCACGGTCGAGTCGATCATGCAGGAGATCAACGAGCTTGCCAACGCAGAATACGCCAACAGCATCGAGCTCAAGGCGGGCGCGCGTGAGCTGCTTGAGCGGCTGCGTGAGCGCGGCGTCAAGCTGGGACTTTTGACGGCGGCGACGCTTGAGCGCATCCTGCCGTGCCTTGAGCGTCACGGTCTGCTCGGTTATTTTTCGCTGATTTTGACCTGCGACGCGGTGGGACTGCCCAAAAACGATCCTGCTATTTACAAAAAGGCGCTCGCTCTCCTGGGCGTGGCGGCAGAGCAGACCTTGTTCTTTGACGACAACGTTACCGCTGTGGCGACGGCAAAGCAGGCAGGGCTTGCCACCGTCGGCGTGTACGACGAGCACGCCGCCCACCGTTGGGAGGAAATGAAACGGACGGCGGATGTGACGGTCGTCTCGTTCGAGGAGCTGCTATGATCAAAGACGGCACTTGCCATTTGGGGCGGTGCCGCCTTTTGTTTTTTGGGGAAGTTGCACGATCGTAGGACGAATGTTTTGGGCAGGATGCCGATTTTGCCCGCGGGGACTGCAAAATGGCGCGAGCTTGTTGACAAAACTCGCG
>JAGBTR010000022.1 GCA_017631215.1 Clostridia bacterium
CCCCACGGCATCGACGTGGCATATTCGACCGTCATCACCGCCGCCATCCGCGAGCGGCTGCTGGCATCGGCGTGGTCGGTCGAGCAGCACAGAGAGGGACGGGAGGATTACCTTGCCGCGATGGATCGCGTGTACGGCAGCGTGGGTGCGTCCTGCGTGGCGTTGCAGGACAGACTCGGTCGCTACGGCGAGGATCGGCTGTCCGTCTACCGCGCCCACGAGGACGAGCTTCGCGCCATTCTGGCAGAAATGCCGACGGCACTTGAGATCGAGCAAATGCTCTTGCCCGTCGCGCTCCATCTCGAGGAATTTTACGCCACCTACGGCAAGGACACCGTCGCCGAGGCGGTGCGCTACGCCAAGGATCTCAAGGACAGATATACCGTCCTTTGGATGAACTACGATATAAGCGGAGGTAAGTGGTATGAATGACATCGTCAAGGAGCGCATCAAGGTCATTGCGATGGATCTTGACGGCACGCTGACCCAGCATAAGACGCATCCCGACGCCGCCTGCCGCGAGACGCTGGAGCGGCTGAACGAGCGCTACAAGCTGCTGATGGTCGGCGCGGGGCAGACCCGCCGCATCTTCAATCAGCTGGAGCAGTTTCCCATCGACATCGTGGGCAACTACGGTCTGCAATACGCCACCTACAACGCCGAGACGGGCGACATCGACACCGTCCGCGACCTGACCTTTCCCGTCGACCGCGACGAGATCGAGCGGCGCGTTAACTATTTCCGCGAGAAATACGGCTTTACCGAATTCCGCGGCGACAGCGTCGAGTATCACCCCTCGGGCTGCATCACCTTTGCTGTCCTTGGCACCAAGGCACTGCAAGAGGACAAGCTGTCCTTCGATCCCGACCGCAAAAAGCGCCGCGCCATCTACGACGAGGTGGTCGCCGCCTTCCCCGAGTACAACGTCTTCGTGGGCGGCTCATCCTCGTTCGATATGTCGCCCCGCCCCTACGACAAATACTACGCCCTCGACCTTTACTGCAAGGAAAAGGGGCTCTCGCACGATGAGGTCGTCTATATCGGCGACGACTACGGGCAGGGCGGCAACGACGAGTCGGTCTATGCTTCCGATTTTCCCTACTTGACCATTGACGATTATCGCGATTTCCCCGATATCGTTGCGCCCTTGCTGGCGTGAGACGGCTTGGAGATGGGCGGCGCACGGCGCCGCCTTTCTTCATACCTGCATCCGTCGCCAAATTCCTTGCGTTTCTTTGTAAAATAGTTCAAACCTCTTGAAAAAATCATTTTTTCTGCTATAATTACTTTATATTATGATGGAGGTGATTCCGTGACGCTCAATCAAATCATCGACCGCCTTTTCTCTTGCGGCATCGAAAACGCCGACGATGAGGCGCGTATGCTTGCCGCCCACGTCACGCACCTTGACACCTCTGTCCTGCGACTCCTTCCCGACACGCCTCTGCCCGATCCCGACGGTCGCTTGGAGGCGCTTGTGGCGCGTCGTGAGGCGCGTGAGCCGCTCCAGTATCTGCTCGGCACGTGGGGCTTTTGGCGGCAGGAATATGAGGTCAGCCCCGATTGCCTCATCCCGCGTCCCGACACCGAGACGCTCGTCGACTACGCCGTGCGGCACCTGCCAAAGGGCGCGCGTGTGCTGGATCTTTGCACGGGCAGCGGCTGCATTGCCATCTCGTTGCTTTGTGAGCGACCCGACCTGACGGGCGTGGCGGTCGAGCTGTATGAGGATACGCTGGCCGTGGCGCGACGGAATGCCGCCCGCAACGGCGTGACCGACGAGAGATTGACCCTTTTGCAGGGCGACGTCCTGCGCGGCGATTTTCTTGAGGGACTTGGGACGTTCGACGCGATTTTGTCCAATCCCCCCTATATCCCGACCGCGACGGTCGCGACGCTTGCCCCCGAGCTTGCCTTTGAGCCGCAAGCCGCGCTGGACGGCGGCGAGGACGGTCTGGTCTTCTACCGCCGAATGCTGCAGGACGACTACCGCGCCGCACTGCGAGAGAACGGCGTGTTTGCCTTTGAGATCGGGTATGACCAAGGGGCGGCACTGCGTGCGCTGGCAGGCGGGTGCGATTGCGAGATCCTGCGGGATCTTGGCGGCTGTGACCGTGTGGCCATCATCCGCGCGGCGCATATACTGGAATAACGCAAAAAATGAGGTGAAACGAATGAATATTGTGGTACTGGCGGGCGGTTGGTCGACCGAGCGCGAGGTGTCTTTGACCTCGGGCAGTCTGATCGCCAACGCCCTCATCGAGGCGGGGCACCGCGTCGTGCTGGTGGATACCTATCTTGGCATCGACCCGACCGACGACGTGCTGTCGCTCTTTCGGAATGACCAAACGTATTGCCACAGCGTCAGCACCGAGGTGCCCGACCTTGCCCGCCTTCGCGCGCAGAGCGGCAACGGCGACGCGCTGGTCGGTCGCGGCGTGCTTGAGGTCTGCCTTGCGGCCGATCTCGTCTTTAACGCCATGCACGGCGGTATGGGCGAGGACGGAACGGTGCAAGCGTGGCTGGATTGCTATGGCATCCGCTATACGGGTACGGGCGCGCTGGGCGCCGCGCTGTCGATGGATAAGGAGATCACCAAGCGCCTTTTGTGCGGCGCGGGCATCGATACGCCGCGCGGCATCGTCGTCTGCCCCCACCGCGAGACGGACGGCGTGGCTCGCGTGCTGCGCGAGGTGGGATTGCCCTGCGTAGTCAAGCCCGCGGCGGGCGGCTCGAGCGTGGGCGTGTCCATCGTTGAGGATGAGGCGGCGCTGACCGAGGCACTCTCGCAGGGCGCGGCCTATGACGAGCGGCTGGTCGTCGAGCATAAGATCGAGGGCAGGGAGCTGACCGTCGGTATACTGGGCGAGCGCGTGCTGCCCCCCATCGAGATCATCCCCCACAGCGGCTTTTACGATTACCACAACAAATATCAGGGCGGCTGTGCGACCGAGCTGTGTCCCGCCCCCCTGACCGAAGAGCAGACCGCCTGCTTGCAAGAGGCAACGGCACGCGGCTTTGCGGCACTGCACCTGCAATCGCACGCGCGCTTTGACTATATTATGGATGCCGACGGGCGTATGTGGTGCCTGGAGGCCAACGCGCTGCCCGGTATGACCCCGACCAGCCTGCTTCCCCAGATGGCCGCGGCGATCGGGATCGACTACGTCTCGCTGTGTGAGGAGATCGTCCGCCTCGCATTTGAAAAATAAGCAAATTCAAGCGACAAATTCAAAACGGAAGGAAGCGTAACGATATGAAGATCGAAGTATTGCACATCTGCCCCGACCGTCCTTGGTCGGATCTGACCGCCTATCTCAACACCAACCGCGCCGTTAAGCCGCGCCGCGCGATCATCGTTTGCCCCGGTGGCGCGTACTCCCATCTGTCCTACCGCGAGGATGAGCCC
>JAGBTR010000127.1 GCA_017631215.1 Clostridia bacterium
ACACAAAGCTCGAGATGGTACACGTCAAGGACTTGCTTGCTCTGACGGGCTACATCCGCGGCGGCTGCTCGCCCATCGGTATGAAAAAGAAGTTCCCGACCTACTTCCATATCTCGGCGCTCGACCACGAGAGCATCACGGTTAGTGCGGGGTGCAAGGGCATCCAATTGCTCGTCAAGGTGGAGGAACTGCTCCGCTTTACCGAGGCGCAGACGGCAGAGTTCTGTCTGCCTGAATAAAATATAGTAAAAAACGCGTAAAAAACAAGATTTGCTCTTGAAAAAAGGAGCGAAATCGTGTATAATATATCAGTTAAAGAATTATCAATGTCAAAGAAAAGGAATGATCTGAAATGTTAAACATCAAAGCAAGCATTGCCAAGACCGTTCTCGACAGCATCAAGACCATGTCAGCTGATGTGGAGCTGAGCGTTGAAGAGATTGCAAACTGGCTCGAATATCCCCCTGACGTGAATATGGGCGACCTCGCGTTCCCTTGCTTCCGCTTGAGCAAGACGCTGCGCCGCTCTCCCGTGCAGATCGCCTCTGCCTTGGCTGAGATGCTGAGCGCCTGCGAGTGTGTTGCATCGGCAGAGAACGTCAACGGATATCTGAATATGAAGCTGGACAGCGCCTATCTGACCGCGCACGTGCTCGGTGAGATCGCAGAGAAGGGTGAGAAATACGGAGCCCCCAGCTTTGGCGAGGGCAAGACGGTGGTGCTCGACTATTCGTCGCCCAACGTGGCAAAGCCCTTCCACATCGGTCACCTCGGTACGACTGTCATCGGTCACTCGCTCAAGAAGCTGCACGAGTTTGCAGGATATAAGTGCGTCGGCATCAACTATCTCGGCGACTGGGGCACCCAGTTTGGTAAGCTCATTGTGGCCTACCGCAAGTGGGGCAACCGCGAGATGGTCGAGCAAGGCGGCGTAGACGCTTTGGTAGAGCTGTACGTTAAGGTCAACAACGCCATTTCGGGCAACGAAGCGGAGGGCATCGCTCCCGATACCGCTCTTGCCGACGAGGCGCGCGCCGAGTTCCACAAGCTGGAGCTTGGAGATGAGGAAAATCTTGCGCTGTGGAAGTGGTTCATTGAGATCAGCCTCAAGGAATACGAAAAGACCTACAAGCAGCTCAACATCACCTTTGACTCCTACAAGGGCGAGAGCTTTTATACCGACAAGATGCCCGCACAGGTGCAAAAGCTGCGCGATATGGGGCTGATGCAGATCAGCGACGGTGCCAGCATCGTCGATCTGGAGGCGTACGGTATGCCTCCTTGCCTCATCCTCAAGCGCGACGGCTCGACGCTGTATCCTACGCGTGATATCGCCGCGGCGGTCTACCGCAAGAACGAATATCATTTTGATAAGGCCATCTACGTTACGGCAGCCGCACAGAGCTTGCACTTTGCCCAGTGGTTCAAGGTGGTCGAGCTGATGGGCTACGATTGGCACGATCAGCTCGTTCACGTGCCTTACGGTATGGTCAGCCTCAACGGTGCCAAGCTGGCAACGCGTACGGGTAACGTCGTGCTGCTGCGCGATCTGTTCCAGGCGGCTATCGACAAGGTGCGCCAGATCATGGAGGAGAAGAATCCCAACCTTGAGAACAAGGACGAGGCAGCCGAGGCAGTCGGCGTCGGCGCGATCGTGTTCTATTATCTGTCTAACAACCGCATCAAGGACATCAACTTCAATATGGAGGATGCCCTGAGCTACGACGGCAACACGGGTCCCTACGTGCAGTACACCTACGCGCGCACCTGCTCCATTGCACGCCGCGCCGCTGAGGCGGGTGTGACGGTCGACGGTGCAAGCCTTACCGCCGCAACCGAGGTGCAGGAGATCGAGCTGCTCAAGACGCTGTCTCGCTTTGGCGAGTGTGTCGTCGGTGCCATCCGCGACTATGAGCCCAGTGAGGTGACGCGCTACATTCTCGACGTGGCGACGGCATTCAACCGCTTCTATCACGATTGCTCCATTCTCTCGGCAGAGAATGAGGAGCAGAAGAAGCTGCGTCTGGCTCTCACCGCCGCGACCAAGACGGTGCTTGGCAACGCATTTGAGCTGATCTGCCTGCGCAAGATCGAGCAAATTTGATCTGTTTAAAATTTATTTGAAATATACGAGGTAAAGAATATGTCCGGACATAGCAAATGGGCGAATATCAAGCACAAGAAAGAAAAGACCGACGCACAAAAGGCGAAGGTTTTCACCAAGATCGGTAAAGAGATCACCGTGGCCGTCAAGATGGGCGGCGGCGACCCCGCTTCCAACTCCAAGCTGCGCGATCTGATCGCCAAGGCAAAATCCAACAACGTCCCCAACGACAACATCGAGCGCTGCATCAAGAAGGCGCAGGGTATGCAGGACGTTAACTACGAGGAGATCGTTTACGAGGGCTACGGTCCCGCAGGTGTCGCTGTTATCGTGGAGACGACGACGGACAACCGCAACCGTACGGCCGGTGAGGTTCGCCACTACTTTGACAAGTTCGGCGGCAATATGGGTCAGACGGGCTGTGTCAGCTATATGTTCGAGCCCAAGGGCCTGATCGTCATCCAGGACGAGGACGGCGAGATCGACGAGGATGCGCTGATGGAGACGGCACTCGAGGCAGGCGCCGAGGACTTCTCGGGCGAGGAGGGCGTGTTCGAGATCACGACCGAGACGGCTGACGTGTTTGCAGTCAAGGAAGCACTCGAGGCTGCTGGCTACACCATCGCATCGGCAGAGCAGACCAAGCTGCCGAACACCTACGTCGAGCTGACGGACGAGGACGACATCAAGCATATGTCGCTGCTTCTTGAGCATCTGGACGATAACGACGACGTTATCAACGTTTACCACAACTGGGAGAACGAGCAGTAAGCCATCCACCCACATACCGCCAAGCGGTAGCATGGAATGAGGGAGAACATTGAAAAGCTTTGACATCAAAACAAAAATCGTTTTCGGCGAGCATGCGCTTGACCGTCTGACTCAGCTTGGACGGACGCGCGTGTTTATCGTCGCCGATCCGTTTGTGGTGACGGGCGGTCTCATTCGCCAGATCACCGACCGTCTGAATGTGGCAGGGGCGGACTATACCGTCTTTGACGACGTTATCCCCGACCCGCCGGTGGAGAAGGTGATTGCCGGTGTGAGCGCGTTGGTTGCTTACCGTCCTGAGCTGATGATCGCGGTGGGCGGTGGCTCTGCCATTGACCTTGCCAAGGCGGTACGCAAGTTTGCGACGCAGATGGACACCAAGCTGTCGCTGCGCTTCATCGCGATACCGACGACGAGCGGTACGGGTAGCGAGGTGACCTCGTTTGCTGTGATCAGCGATCCCGAAAACGATCGCAAGTATCCGCTGTGCGCCGACGATATGCTGCCCGAGGAAGCGATATTGGACGAGGAGCTGGTCAAGAGCGTGCCTGCGACCATTACGGCTGATACGGGTATGGACGTTATGACGCACGCCATCGAGGCCTACGTCAGCGTGAATAACAACGAGTTTTCGGGCGCTTTGGCCGAGAAGAGCGTTGAGATCTGCGGTCAGTTCCTGCTCCGCTCCTACGCGAGCTGCGAGGACAGCCACGCGCGCCGCAAGATGCACATTGCATCGTGTCTGGCGGGTCTGGCGTTCAATTCGGCATCGCTGGGACTCACGCACGGTATGGCGCATCAGCTGGGTGCGAAGTTCCACATCCCGCACGGACGCGCGAATGCCATTCTGCTGCCGACGATCATTCAGTACAACAGCAACATCAACAAGGGCAGCCGTTCGCGCAAGGAGTACGACCCTTGCGTGCGTAAATACTGCAACGTGGCGCGTATTCTTGGCGTGAGCAACCTCAACGAGATCACGACCGTCCACGCGCTGGTGGCGTATCTGCGCTTTATGAACAGCGAAATGGGTATTCCTGCGAATATCCGTGATCTGGGCAGCGTGAGCGCGGCAGACTATTTCGCCGAGATCAACGATATGGCCAAGGCCGCACTGGCCGATGCCTGCACGGCGACCAATCCGCGCACGCCGACCTTTGATGATGTGGTGGAGCTTTATAAGAAGATTTGGTAATAGGGAAATGATAGCGGGGGAAAGCTTTTTTGGAAAAAGTTTTCCCCCGCGCCCCTTTTCCAAAAACTCAAGGCAGAAGGTTGGAGATGTGCCGAGCGATTCACTTTGTTGAGCGAATAGGATAAACTCGCGCGTTGGTTGAGTGGCTCGAGTGCGGCGTTATTGAAAAGATTGATAAATAGAGATATAATATGATCACAGGAAAGGAGATAACGCTATGAACATTGGAAAAAACATCAAATACTTGAGACAGAAGCAACATTTGACGCAGGAACAGGTCGCGGAGCGCTTGGGCGTTACCTATCAGTCCGTTTCCAAATGGGAGAACGACACCACCACGCCCGATATCGCGCTCTTGCCCGAGATCGCATCGATGTTCGGCGTTTCGATCGATGCGCTGTTTTCGGATGAGATCATTGACTGCGCGCACGTTTCGGAACTACGCCCGCTCATCAAGGACGATGACGTGATCCGCATCGTGCAGATGAGGGGAACGAAGGTGCTTGAGGTCTCTCCGCGCCCGTCGCCCGATGCGCCGCCCATTGAAATTGCATTTCCTCGTAACTGCAACAACAGCACGCAGTATTTCAATGTGGAGATTTATGGTAGCGTGGTCAGCGACGGCTCGATCAACGGGGATGTGGTTGCGCATCAGAGCATCAACTGTGGGGGGATCAACGGTGACGTTGTTTGCCAGCAGGGGGGCATTTCGTGTGCGACGATCAACGGCGATTGCAAGGCTTTGGGGATCGCTTGTGCGACGATCAACGGTGACATCGCTGCTGACCGAGATGTTGCAGCGTCGACCATTACGGGCGACGTCAGCTGTCAAACGATCAAGGATTGCAAAGAGATCCACGCGCACAGCATCAAGTGTACGGGAGACATCCATTGCGACAAGATCGTATATACCGATTGACACCCATATTCCATAAACAAAACGGCGAGAGCAAAACAAAAGCTCTCGCCATTTTTATCTGTAAAAGTTTTTTGGAGGGGTGCAGGGGAGGTCTTTTTTTCAAAAAAGACCTCCCCTGCAAAAATCAGATCCTCTTCAACACCCTCACGCCGTATTTGCCGACGGGACGATGTCGCCTGCGGCGTAGCGCGTGTCGGTGAGCAGATCGGTGCAGTCGAAGGGCGCGGTCAGCGAGCCCTCGACGAAGTCGTTTTCGATGGCGACGAGTGCCTCAAAGGCGCCCTCACGCTTGACGGTGGTGAGGTTGGTCGAGGCCTCGACGAAGGGCGAGATGCCGACCTCGGCGCACACCTTGCGAATGAGCGCGAGCTGGGTGGGGCGGTCGAGAATGCAGCCGATGACGATGATCCTTCCCTTGCCGTAGGGCGTTTCGGTGACGGCGCTGTAGCCGTTCAGATAGTCCTCATCCACGTATTTTGCCAGCGTTTTTGCCGTCTTACCGGGGATGATGGCATCGTAGACGACATATTGTGCCTCGCCCTGCATACCGTCCTCAAAGGTGACGGTGTAGGTGTGGCGGTCGGGGGCGTTGCCGCTATAGGCCGGAATGGTAAAGTCGATGGTGATGTCGGCCGCATCTTCGAGATGTCCCGTGGTGCTCTTGGTGTATTTGGCGTCCGAGGCGGTTCTGAAGTCGGTCATGGGGCCGGTGATCCAGACACCGCCGTTTTTGACCCAGGTGAGAATGCGCTCGGCCAGATTTTCATGCTCCAGCGAGGCAAGATGCGGTGTGAAGAGCACCTTTTTGTCGGAAAGATCGACGGACTCAAACAGCATAGCGGGGCGCAGACGAGCGCGCGTGAGATCATGAAAGGAAAGGATGAGGTCGCGCTCGTAGCTGAATTCGGGATAGCAGGTCTGAAATTCAAAGGTGCGGTAGCTATTCTCGGAGAGCAAAAGGGCAAGGCCGCTGTCGGTTGGATGGGTGTCGTTGATCAGCTCGGCGCACTTCTCCATATCAGACGATAGCTTTTGCACCTCTGCCTTGACGTGACGCGATCGGCCGTTGCTTTCAATGACCGAGCCATGCATCAGCTCGTGGCCGGCATAATGGGTGCGCCATAGCCAATAATTGATGCAGTTGGCGCCGCATCCGAGCGCGATCCAAGCATTGGCATCGACAAAGCCCTTGTGCCGCATATTGGTGGCGAGGTGGCTGCCGCTCCAACAGCAAGAGGTCTCGGTTAGCCAGAAGTTCTTCTTTTTTGCGTTGTAGAGCAGATTGCACCAGAACTCCATGTGGAACATATTGTTGTCGCTGTAGTAGCGATTGAACTGCATCACATCCGTCTCACGGATCATATCATTGTAGGACAGCGCTTGCGTCAGCGGCATCATATCCGTGCCGATGGGCTTATCCGAGTGGCGGCGGATGGCGGCGTACTCGCCCTTGACGAACTCGGTCGAGCTGTGAAGCTGGAAGCGGCGCCAAAGCGACTTCAATCCCGGATGCGTCCATTGCTGATAGGGGCGATGGAGCTGATCAAAGCTGTCGATGGCAGAGGAGAAGATATTGGTGCCGATCTCGCGATTGAAGCGGTCGACGTCATCATCATAAAGCTCTCTTACGAAGCGGCGGAAGGCTCGCTCGCACTTAGGGCAGACGCAGAACATATCATCCTTGTTGGAGTGGATCTCGTTGTCGATCTGCCAGCCGATGACGTTTTCGTCCTTGCCGAATTCCTCGGACATCTTCTCGGTGATGCGGTGGCAAAGGCGCAGGTAGTCCTCGTGATTATAGCAGCAATCCTGACGCGCGCCGTGGAAGATCTTGACGCCGTTCATACGCTCGCCGTAGATATCGGGATATTTTTCGGACAGCCAAAGAGGCGGCGTCGCGCCGGGCGTACCCATGATGACCATGATGCCGCGGGCCTTGCATTTATCGACGACCTCGCGGAAGAGGGAAAAGTCGAAGTGACCCTCGGTCGGCTCCATCGTCTTCCACGCGAACTCTGCCACGCGGACGCACGAGATGCCGTGCTCGAGCATTTTGTCCAGATCCTCGTCGATCTGCTCGCGAGGCCACGCCTCGGGATAGTAGGCAACGCCTAAGAAGGGTGTTTTGTTCATGTCGGTTCTCCTTTTTATATTTGATCTTGCTTGTAGTTCTTGGTGTCGTAAATGTATAGTAAGTGCAGGCGGCCATTCTTTCGCGGGACGCCAACGAGATAATAGGTGCCTTCCACGGTGAGATCAAGGTAGGTATCGAAGACGTCACTGCGCACGCGGTGGGTGCCGCTTCGAGTAAAGGAAAGGGAGTGCCAAGCGACCGGGCGGTGGCTGTAGTACGCGACTCTTTCCCCGTCCAGCAGTGTATCTTCTGTAATGATGTATTTTCTTGACTTGACGGCAAGCAGATCGCGTGCGTCCGATACGAGCAGTGCCACAGTAAAACACGCAGGGAGCAGCACGATTGCCCAAAGAATGGCTGTGATGATGGGATCGCGCCGACCCAATAGCCGGGGCGTCACGGCGGCAAAGAGGACCAAAAGGATGCAAGGAACGGACAACAACAAGCTGTGCATATGCACACTCTTGCGGACGTCACGGCGGATGCGCTCGTGCGTCAGAAGGGGTCTGCGGTCTTCGCGGTCGTTCATAATGCGCCTCCGTTCATTTCATAGTCTCGGGTATTGTAAACGTACAAAAGACAAAAGCGACCGCTTTTGCGTAGATATCCTACGAGATAGCAGGTGTCCTCAACGGCAAGGTCTGCCCATCGGTTGCAGGGTGGATATCTTAATTGGTATTTTCCGTAGTGGCGAAAGCTCAGGTAATAAGGACAGGGGTCTCTTTGGCGGCGACCATATTTGTCGGCATCAAGTAGCATATCCTGCACGATCACATATTTCTTTTGCTTGACGCGTATCCATTTGCCTACGGTTGGCAGCGTAAACAGTAAAGGAACGATCTCGAGAGGCAAAAACAGTGTCCAAATAAGGCTCTCACTGCCGTCGAGGGCTGCGATCAAGGATAAAAGAAATGGAGTCAAGAAAAAGGTAAAGAGGGCCAAAGGGATGCTCGCCTTCAAAAAAAGGTAGATGCGTGCGTCGCGGCAGATGCACTCGTGCGTCAGCGTGAGCTTGCGGTCGGCTTGCACTTCCATACTGCCCTCCTTCATTCTTTATCGTTTAATATTATTATATAAGGGAAAGGGACGTTTGTCAATATAAACATATTGCAAAACTATAAGGATATTGCTTGGCAGATAGTCGGACGATCATCCCCGCATCGACAAAATTCGCACCCGATCGCGCCGCGCGGCATACATTGACAGTGAGACGCGAGAGGTGTTAGGAGGTGGCTTTTGTGGATGGTAGAGAAGGGGCAATGTGTACGCTGGACGCGCTGTGCGTGGGCGAGGAGGGCGTGCTGGGCGAGATCGGTCGGGAGCATCCCCTGCGGGAGCGGCTGATCGATCTCGGCTGGACGGCGGGCACGTGCGTGTGCTGTGTGCGAGTCAGCCCGCTGGGTGACCCGATCGCTTACCGCGTGCGGGGCGGCGTGATCGCGCTTCGGCGGTCGGACGGGCGGGGTATTCCCGTTTGCCGATGCTCTCGGAAATGAGGCGCGCGGCGGAAAAAGAAAGGGACGGACGCACCATCGCGCTGGCGGGCAATCCCAACGTGGGCAAAAGCACGCTGTTCAACGCGCTGACGGGCTTGCATCAGCATACGGGCAACTGGACGGGCAAGACGGTGAGCTGTGCGCGCGGTCATTTTCGTGTGGGTGGGCGGGAATACGGTCTTGTCGATCTTCCTGGGACGTATTCGATGACACCGCACGCGGCAGAGGAGGCGGCGGCGCGGGACTATCTTGTGTCGGGCGAGGCTGATGCTGTGTGCGTGGTGTGCGACGCGCTGACCTTGGAGAGACAGCTCATCCTCGTGCTCCAGCTGATGCAGCTGACCGACCGCCCACTCACGGTGGTGCTGAATTTTGCCCGTGAGGCGGCGCGAAGGGGGCGGCGTATCGACGTCGAGCGGCTGTCGCTCGCGCTTGGTGTGGAGGTGATCGCGGTCGAGCTGTGCGACAAACGGGCGGCACGGCGGCTGGGGGCACGCTTGGCGGCGTGTGCCGATCGGCAAGAGGAGGGGGAGCGCACCCCGCTCCTTGCGTGCGGTGACACACACACGCCCGAGCAGCTTGCGGCGTTGGCGGCACGAATGGCAGAGGAATGCGTCACAGCCGTGAGGACCGTGGGACGCGGTGAGCGGCGTGATGCGCGGTTGGCCG
>JAGBTR010000128.1 GCA_017631215.1 Clostridia bacterium
CTGGTCTGTCGCGATGCGATGCTGTCGGTGCTGTCGGTGCTGGCTATGCCGGGTGCAGGCGTGCTCGCCCACGCGACGATGAAAAACAGCGGCCGCGTTGCTTGCGTGAGCCTTTGCTCGCTGATGCTGGCCTTCTGCGGCGTCTTCGGGCTGGCCCTGCTTTGGTATCACCGCTACGGCGCGATCTCGATCGAGAACATCCGCGAGACCTTCACGGCGGTGCGCGATCAGCTCATCGCAACGATGGAGCAGACCGAATATATGGAGGTGCTTGAGCAATGGCTCGAGACGGTCAACGCCCGCGTTCCCAACCAGCTTTTGGGCAACCAGCTGACCCCCGACGTCTACATTCATACGTGCGTGAATATGGCGTTCAGCCTTTTGCCCGCGATGGCGGTTCTTTGTGTCAACCTTTTGTCGTTTGCCGCACAGACGGCTTGCACGAACGCCTTCGTCGGCACGGGCTTTGCTATGATGGCGACGCGCAGTGCGCGGCTGTTTATCCTCAGCGTGCCCTCGGCCATTATTTTCCTCATCGCGGGAGCGGGAAGTCTGCTCTCCGCCTCGCCGCTGATGCTCAATCTGACGGTCATTCTGCTGCCTGCGATGTGTATCGTCGGCGTGTATAAGCTGATCGCCGACTTCAAAACGCGCTTCTCTCCGCTGACGCTCATCCTCATCATCGCGGCGGTGCTGTTTGCCCCCAGATTGCTCCTGTTCGGTGTGGCGGTCTCGGGTGCGGTCACCACACTCATCCGCCCGCTCATCGCCAAAATGGTGATCGAAAAGGCGCGCGAGCATATGCACGGAGACGACAACGACTCTCAAGACGGCAACGACCGTCACGACCAATAAACCATTCCAAAAGCAAAGGAGGAACGGTCTATGCAAAACAAACAAACCACCTTCCACCGCCCGCAGGCTGACGCCAGATTGCCCTTTACGCTGGCCTTCATCATCGGCTCGGTCGCGCTGGCGACACTGGCGGTGCTATGCTATCTTGCCGACCCCGAGGGCGAGGTCGCGTTGTACGCCACGCTGCTGTTTGCCTTCTATTTTGCGCTGTGCGGCGCGATGCTGCTCGCCTATCTGGCGCGTCACCGCCGTCTGCATCAGCTGCAGAGCGAGGCAGACGAGCTCAACGCCGACATCTACGACGTTTTCAAGTACGTCGTCGACCTTCCCTACGCCGTCGCGGACAGCCGCGGCAACGTCAAGGTCATCAACCACGCACTGCAGCAGCTGCTCGGTCAGAAATCGCCGCTGTGCAATATGTCGCTGTCGAGCTTTTGCTCCATCTCGATGCAGGACATCATCCGTAGCACGAATGAGCCGTACGAGGTGCGGCACGCACGCGCACTCGACGAGCGCGGCGAGGTCGTTCCGGGTGCGCACGGCTTCCACATCCGCATCGGCGATCGCCGCTACGAGCTGTTTGCGCATCCCATTCGCCTGCGCGGACACGACTATTATCTGATCACCTTCCACGACGTATCCGACTACCTCGAGCTGCGTGAAAAGATGGAGCGCGAGAATCCCATCGTCGCTTATATTATGCTGGACAACCTGCAGGAGCTGGCACAGTACGTGCGCGTCAGCTACCGCTCGGCCGCCAACGAGATCGAAACGCTGCTCAAGGAGTGGGCGGGCGAGATGGGCGGTCTGCTCCGCGAGTACGACCGCGACAAATTCCTGCTCATCCTCTCGGCCGAGGCTCTGCACCGCTGTGAGGAGGACAACTTCAGCATTATGAACCGCGTCCGATCGGTCAAGCTGGGCGACAACAGCTTCCCCGTCACCATCTCGATGGGTATTGCCGCGGTGGGCGGCTCCTTCCGCGCCCGTGAGGCGGCGGCCAGCTCGGCACTTGACATCGCGCTTCAGCGCGGCGGCGACCAGGTCGCCATCAAGCGTGCCGACGGCATTTCGTTCTTCGGCGGTCGCGTTAAGACGCTGCAAAGCAACACCTCCATCATCTCGCGCGTCAACTCCAACCAGCTGTGCGCGCTGATGGCACAGGCGGGCAACATCATCATTATGGGACACCGCAACCCCGACTTCGACGCCATTGGTGCCTGCGTCGGCGCGGCGCGTCTGGCGATGTGTGCCACGGCAAGCAAGAAAACGCCCATCCACATCGTGATGAACCGCGAGTGCGAGGATTTCCGCATCTGCGCCGAATATCTGACGACCAACCCCGTCTATGAGGAGATGTTCGTCGACGCGCAAAACGCGCAGGATCTGGTGCGCTCGGATTCGCTTCTCATCATCGTCGATGCCAACAACGTCAAGATCGTCGAGGCTCCCGACGTCGTTTCGGGCGTGGCCAACATTGCCATCATCGATCACCACCGTCAATACGAGGTGTTCGACTTCGCCCCCGTGCTCAGCTACATCCACCCGACCGCGTCCTCGGCCAGCGAGCTCATCTCCGAGATGCTCGAGCAGAGCCCCTACGCCGACGAGCTCCGCAAGGAGGAGGCCTCGTTGCTTCTGGCGGGTATTATGCTTGACACCAAGAACTTCACCCACTCGACGGGTGCGCAGACGTTCAGCGCGGTGCATTATCTTTACGCCAACGGCGCGCACACCAACGTATCGCGTCTGCTCTTCCACGAAACGTCGGAGGAGCTGACCGTAGCCAGTGATTTCGGTCGCAACACACAGCTCTACCGCGACCGCATCGCCTTCACCTGGCTCAGCCCCAATCAGGAGTATCCCGAGGCGGTCAACATCCGCGTGGCGGCGGCCAAGGCTGCCGACCGTCTGCTGACCGTGCGCGGTATCGACGCTTCCTTTGCCGTGGTCAAGACGGGCAACACCGTCAGCATCTCGGCGCGCTCGGGTGACGCCATCAACGTCCAGATCATTATGGAAAAGCTGGGCGGCGGCGGTCACTTCGATATGGCAGGTGCCCAGCTCAAGGGCACGTCGCTCAAATATGCCGTGTCTCTGCTCAAGGATGCCGTGGACGATTATCTCGATCACGACCTGGCAGACGGCAATTAAACATCACCAATTCTATCCAAAAGGAGTATTCTCATCATGAAGGTTATTTTACTGCAAGACGTCAAATCGCAAGGCAAGAAGGATCAGATCATCAACGTATCCGACGGCTACGCCACGAATTTCCTTTTCCCCAAGGGACTGGCTAAGCCTGCCGACGCGCAGAGTCTGAACGACATCAAGAACAAAAAGGCTGCCGAGGAGCATCGCATCGCCGTAGAGCGTGCCGAGGCCAAGGCGACGGCCGAGAAGCTGGAGAGCATTATGCTCAAGATCCCCGCATCCTCGGGTGCGGACGGCAAGCTGTACGGCTCGATCACGTCCAAGGACATTGTGGAGGCGCTCGCCGCGCAGGCAGGCATCACCATCGACAAGAGAAAGATCCTCTCGGACGATCCCATTCGCACCTACGGCGCTTACACCCGCGAGGTCAAGCTGTTCCAGGATGTGGTGGGTAAGATCCATCTGACGGTGTGCGAGAAGAAGTGAGGGAGCAGGGGTTAGCTTTTCATTAAGCAACTACTCCTCTTTACGCTCACACTGCGCCCTTCGAACGCGCCAAGAAGTGACAAAACGACCAACCCCGAACGCCGATTTCGGCAACGCCGGAATGGAGTGTGAGGGCAAAAAGAACGAAAACAAAAGGATTTTTACTGCCATGGATGAAAACCTTTTCGACCGAAAGCTTCCCTTCTCGCTGATCGCAGAGCAATCGCTGCTCGGTTCCATCCTCATCGACCCCGAATGCCTCAACGAGCTGGCTGAGCTGGTCTCCCCGATGATTTCTATATCACCGAGCACAAGCAGATCTATATGGCGATGCGCGAGCTCTACATCGCCAGCCACGCCATCGACGTTGTCACGCTGATCGACGCATTGGTTCGCGCAGGCGTGTACGACAAGAGCAACAGCGAGCAATATATCCGCACCATTGCCGAGGTCGTTCCCGGCTCGCAGAATTGCCGCGACTATGCCAAGATCGTGCGCGACAAGAGCCTGCTCCGCTCGCTCATCGACATCTGCGAGGACGTATCGAACGAGGCCTACTCCGAGCAGGAGGAGGTCGGTCGCATCATCGAGCAGGCAGAGGGCAAGATCTTTGACCTCGCCCAGGGACGCGACACCAAAAGCTTCCGCCACATCCGCGACGTACTGGTCGACGTGTACGCGCATCTGCATCTGCTCGCCACCGACAAGGCCGCCGCGCAGGGTACGCCCACTGGCTTCTCGGGTCTTGACCGCGTGCTGGCAGGTATGGGCAAGAGCGATATGATCATCGTCGGCGCCCGCCCCGGTATGGGTAAGACGTCGTTTGCACTCAACATTGCCACCAACGTCGCACAGTCGACCAAAAAGACCGTCTGCATCTTCTCGCTCGAGATGTCGGCCGAGCAGCTCGTCAACCGTATGCTCGCCAGCGAAGCGATGGTCGACAGCTATTCCCTGCGCAAGGGCGAGCTGACGCAGGAGCAGTGGGATCAGCTGGCGCAGGCCAGCGCCCATCTGTCCGGCTGTGACATTCTCATCGACGACACCCCCGGCATCACCGTCTCGGGTATGAAGGGTAAGCTGCGCCGCGTGGCGGGCAACCTCGGGCTTGTCGTCATCGACTATCTGGGTCTGATGACCTCGGACAAAAAGATCGACAACCGCGCCAACGAGATCGGCGATATCTCGCGTAACATCAAGGTGATGGCCAAGGAGCTTGGCGTGCCGATCATCTGCTGTGCACAGCTCAACCGTGGCTCGGCCGACCGCTCCGACAAGCGCCCCACGCTGACTGACCTGCGTGACTCGGGCTCGATCGAGCAGGATGCCGACTGCGTCATCTTCCTCTATCGCGACGAATACTACAAGGCACCTCCCGGAACGGAGGGGGCGGCCGAGCCGTCCGATGCCGACGGTAGCATCGCCGAGATCATCATCGCCAAAAACCGTCACGGCGCGCTCGAGACGGTCAAGGTCGGTTGGATCCCCAAATATACCAAATTCCGCTCCATCGCGGAGGGTAACTCCGTCCCCGAAGCACAATGAACGACGGTGTGAAGACCATCCATCTCCCCTCGCCCGCCGCGATGTGTGGCTACGGCGAGGACACGCCCGTGCTGCTCGCCTTGTCGGGCGGTGCGGACTCGCGTCTTTTGCTCCACCTGCTCCGTAAGATGGGTACGCCGCTTTACGCGCTGCACGTGCATCACGGCATTCGCGGTGCGGAGGCGGATCGCGACGAGGCGTTTTGCCGCGACCTGTGCGCGCGCTACGGCGTGCCGCTGACCGTCTGTCACGTGGACGCGCCCCGCGCGTCGCGCGAGAGCGGTGAGTCGCTGGAGGAGGCCGCACGGCGCTTGCGCTACGATTGCCTTGCCTCACTGATGCGCGAGCGTGCCATTCCTCTGCTTGTGACCGCTCACCACGCCGACGACAACCTCGAAACGGTGCTGCTTCGGCTGTGCCGCGGCACGGGTCTGCGCGGGCTGGGCGGCATCGCGCCCGTGCGCCCCTTTGATGCGGCGGCGTGCGACGCGCAAACTATGCCCCCCGTGGTCGTCCGTCCTCTGCTGAGCTACACAAAGCAGGACATTCTGGACGCGTGCGACTCGCTCGCGCTGGACTTTGTCACCGATTCGACCAACGCCGACACGTCTTGTGACCGCAACCGTGTACGCGCTGAGGTCACCCCCGTCTTGCGGTGCATCACCGATCATCCCGAGCGTCAAGTGCTTCGCGCCTGCGAGGCTCTGCGCGAGGACGAGGCGTATCTGATGAGCGAGGCGTCGGCGCTGCTGAAGGAGGCCGCGTGCGGCGACGCACTGTCGCGTGAGGTGCTCGCGTCGGCGCATCCGTCGCTATCCAAGCGCGCGCTGCGGCTTTGGCTCGAGGAGCGGACGGGTGAGCTGCCCGATGCACAGTGCGTCACGTCGGTGCTCTCTCTTTGCAACAAGGGCGGCACCTCGCACACGCTGGACGTGGGAGGCGGATATCGCGTCTCGGCTGACCGCCGACATCTGTTCGTCCATACGAGCGAACGGGCGGCGACGACCGCGCCGCGCTATGCCGTCGAGCTGACCGAGGGTGAGCTGACGCAGGACGGTATGACCGTGCGGCTGGTTGCACTCGACAAAACGGATGCTCACGCGACCGTCACGCCAAATTCAACCAACGACGAAAATGTTTACAATCCATTCATACGCGATACCCTAACATTTGATACAATACTTCCGTACCGCGGCGAGCCGCTTCTTGTGCGCTCGCGCGAGGCGGGAGACACCATATATCTGCGCGGCAAGCATCGCAAGCTGCGCAAGCTGCAAAACGAGGCAGGTATTCCCCCTGCCTGGCGCGACCGCCTGCCGGTGCTCTGCGACAGCGAGGGCATTCTCTGGACGCCCGTGATCGGTCTGCGCGGCGGTGTCGACACCGCACCCCCCCACCGTTTAACCGTCACGCTTGATTGGCAAGTGTAATTTTTTCATAAGAAATGGCAAACTGACTATGATTGATCCCGTACAAGACATTGCAAGCATTCTGCTCTCCCCCGAGCAGATCAAGGAAACCGTTGCGCGCGTCGCCGCGCAGATCAACCGCGATTACACCCCCGCGGACGGACAGCCGAGAAAAAGAAAGCTGATCGTCGTCGCCGTGATGAAGGGCTCGGTCTTTTTCTACGTCGACCTTGTGCGCGCCATCACGGTGCCCGTTGAGCTCGACTTCGTCAAGGTGTCCTCCTACTATGCAGGCACCTCCTCGTCGGGTCAGCTCAAGATCCATCTGGATCTCAAGAGAGACGACTACGAGAACATCGACATCCTGCTTGTCGAGGACATCGTCGACAGCGGTCGCACGCTCAAGTCGCTGACCGAAAACCTGCGCGGTCGCGGTGCCGCCAGCGTCCGTACCGTCACCTTGCTTGATAAGCCCTCGCGCCGCGAGGTCGACTTCAAGGCGGATTACATAGGCAAGGAGGTCCCCGACGAGTTCGTCGTCGGCTACGGTCTCGACTATGACGAGCGCTACCGCGATCTTCCCTACGTCGGCATTCTGCATCCTCGCGTATACACCAAGAGCGAAGGCTGACCTGACAATTACCATTATTTCGGAGGAACTCAATGAAACGTAAAGACCTGAAGGTCGTCCTTATCTATGCCATCCTGATCATCGCGATCATCTTCTTCCTGTCGCGTATGTTCCAGAGCAGCCAGAGCGAGGACATCCCCACCTATGACGATATCGTCCGCTATTTCACCGCGGGCGAGGTCGCTGAATTTGAGCTGGGCAACGACAACATTCTCAAGCTCAAGCTCGACAATGGAGAGGAGCTCGCCTACGAGATCGCCAACGTCTCCATCTTCTATTCCGATATGGGCGAGATCATCCGCGATCAAATGGCCTCGGGTGAGCTCAAGGGCGAATACGAGCCGCCTATGGAGTACCCCTGGTGGCTCAGCCTGATCCCCTACCTCATCGTCATTGCCCTGGTCATCGGTATGTGCATCTTTATGATGAACGCCGCAGGCGGCAAGGGTGGTGCCGGCCGTATGAACAGCTTCGGCAAGGCGCGCGTCAAGACGCCGTTGCCCGATGACAAAAATCGCGTCACGTTTGCCGACGTGGCAGGCGCAGACGAGGAAAAGGAGGAGCTTGAGGAGATCGTTGAATTCCTCAAGAATCCCGCCAAGTACAGCACGCTCGGCGCCAAGATCCCCCACGGTGTGCTGCTCGTCGGCCCTCCCGGTACGGGTAAGACACTGCTGGCCAAGGCCGTTGCGGGTGAGGCAGGCGTTCCCTTCTTCTCCATCTCGGGCTCGGATTTCGTAGAAATGTACGTCGTTGTCGGTGCATCTCGTGTGCGCGATCTGTTTGAGACCGCACGCAAGGCTCCTGCCTCCATCGTCTTCATCGACGAGATCGACGCCGTCGGTCGTCACCGCGGCGCAGGTCTGGGCGGCGGACACGACGAGCGTGAGCAGACGCTCAACCAGCTGCTCGTCGAGATGGACGGCTTTGGTGCTCACGATGGCATCATCGTCATCGCCGCGACCAACCGCCCCGACATTCTCGACCCCGCGCTGCTGCGCCCCGGTCGCTTCGACCGTCAGATCACGGTCAACTACCCCGACATCAAGGGACGCGAGGAGATCCTTCGCGTTCACGCCCGCAACAAGCCGCTTGAGGAGAATGCTGACCTGAACAAGGTCGCTCGCACGACGGCGGGCTTTACGGGTGCCGATCTTGCCAATCTGCTCAACGAGGCGGCCCTCTTGGCGGCGCGTCGCGGCAAGTCGCTGATCGGCAACGAGGACATCGAGGACGCCTTCCTCAAGGTCATTATGGGCCCCCAGAAGAAGTCGCGCGTGATGAAGGAATCCGAAAAGCGCAACACGGCTTATCACGAGGCGGGTCACGCCCTGCTGGCTTACTACACCGAGCACGGCAACCCCGTCCACACCATTTCGATCATTCCCGCAGGCCGCGCCCTCGGCGTGACCATCAGCATTCCCACCGAGGACAAATTCAGCGTGTACCGCAGTGAGCTGCAGGAGCGCATCGCAGAGTTGCTGGCAGGTCGTGTGGCCGAGGAGCTGACCTTTGGCGACTACTCGGGCGGCGCGTCCAACGACATCGAGCGTGCGACCGATATCGCCCGCCGTATGGTCACCCAGCTCGGTATGAGCGAGCAGCTCGGCCCCATCCGCTACGGCTCGGGTCACGGCGGCGACGTCTTCCTCGGACGCGATTTCTCGTCCACGCAGGACTATTCCGACGAGACGGCGGCCCTCATCGATGCCGAGGTTAAGCGCATCGTGGGCGAGGCGTACGCCCTTGCCAAGCGCGTGCTGACCGAGCATGCTGACAAGCTGAAGTTCGTGGCAGAGTATCTGCTTGCCCACGAGATGATGGACGGCGACCAGTTCAAGGCCGCGATGGAGACCGACGAGCCCACCTTCGAGCAGATGGATGCCATCGCCGAGGAAAAGGCAAGAGTCTCGCGCGAGGCCAACGAGCAGCGTGCCCGTGAAAATCTCGAGGCCGAGAAAAAGAAGCAGGCCGAGAACGACGAGCAGACGTTCGACGAAATGTACAACGAGGCCATCCGAAATCTGCGCGGCGAGGAGCCCGAGGACGAGGTCAAGGACAGCGGTGCTGACGACGACAACGATCCGAGCAACGACGAGGGTGCCGAGTAAGCACGTTAACCAAAAGAAAAAATTTCCGCTGTGGCAATCGCGCCACGGCGGATTTTTTTGCGTATCGATCGACCGCGCGCGGCACATACTGTCCATAACGGCGTGTGTGCTCACGCGCCGAACCTTCAGAGAGAAAGGAAATATGGACATGATCATGGATCGTATCGCGCTGATCCTTACCATCATCGGCGCACTCAACTGGGGCAGCATCGGTCTGTTTCAGTTCGACCTCGTGGCGTGGATCTGCGGCGGTCAATCGGCCATCGCCAGCCGCATCATCTACACCGTCATCGCACTGGCGGGCATTTGGTGCATTTCGCTTCTGTTCCGCGCGCGCGAGTCCTTCGACGAGGTTTCGGACTAACGCGTCCTTTGGCGGGAAACCTTTCGGGGCTTCCCGCTTTTTTGCACGCATCCCGCCTTGACATCACCGCCGTTTTGTGATATACTGTTACCACTTCGAGAAAAGGAGGCACGTATGGGAGACGCACCGATCAAAACCGTATGCTTTACGGGACACCGAGATATCATCAAGCCGCACGCCCTGCGACTGCCCGCGATGCTCAACGAGCGCATCTGCGCGCTGGTCGACCGCGGCGCACGCGATTTCCGCGCAGGCGGCGCACTGGGATTTGATATGGTGGCGGCACTGAAGGTGCTGGAGCTTCGTGAAACGCTCCCCATTCGGCTCGTCCTTTGCCTGCCCTGCCGCGATCAGACGCGTGGCTGGAGCGAGGCGGGCTGTCGTGCTTACCGTTACATCCTCGACCGCGCCGACGAGATCCACTACACCGCCGACCGCTACACGCCGACCTGTATGCTCGAGCGCGACCGCGCACTGGTGGACGGCAGTGACGTGTGCATCGCCTATTGCGTCAAAAACCGCGGCGGCGCGTTCTACACCTGCTCCTACGCCCTCAAGCGCGACGTGACGCTCATCAACCTGGCCGACGAGCTGCCACCGCTCTCATTCTACCGCTAAAGGAGGTCACCCAATGAAAACGCTTCAGCTTCTCAAGGATAACCGCTCATACCGCCGCTTTGAGCCGCGACCGATCGAGGCGGACGAGCTCTCGACGCTGATCGAGGCGGCGCGCCTTTGCGGTAGCGGTGCCAATCTTCAGCAGCTCCGCTTCGTCCCCGTCTGCGGCGAGGATTGCGCGCGCGTGTTCCCCCACCTGCGTTGGGCGGGCTATCTGCCCGAATGGGACGGCCCCGTCGAGGGCGAGCGTCCGACGGGATATATGATCATCCTCTGCCCCAAAACGTCCGAGGGCAAGTTCATCGTGGGCGTCGACGTGGGTCTTGCCGCACAGAGTATGCTGCTGACCGCCACCGATATGGGGCTGGGCGGCTGTATGTTCGCAAGCATCGACCGCGAGGCACTGATGCGTGAGCTGGGTCTGGACGCCGAGACGTGGGCGGTCGCGCTGGTCATTGCGCTGGGTGAGCCGCGTGAACGCGTGGAGATCGTCCCCGTCATCGACGGCAACATCAAATACTACCGCGACGCCGTCGGCACGCACTACGTGCCCAAGCGCAGCGCGCAGGAGTTGACGATCCATCCGAAAAAGAAATAACGCACCAGGGGGGCTTGTTGAAAGCCTCCCTTTTTTCACCCCATAAAAAAAGCCCGCCACCCTCGCGCGACGAGCATTTTCAGCCAGAGGCAGTTGCTCTACCTCTTAACCTTTCCCATTGGTTAAAAGTTTTTTGGGGGGTGCGGGGGGACTTTTTTTCAAAAAAGTCCCCCCGTTTTCCCGCTTAAAAACCCTTACCTTATAGCATCAATATAATCACACGCAGCCAGCGCGGCGACAGCGCCATCGGCGGCGGCGGTCGCTACCTGGCGGATACGCTTGCGGCGGCAATCGCCCGCGGTGAAGATACCGCTGACCGAGGTCAGGCAACGCTCGTCGGCATCGACGTAGCCGCGGTCGTCCAGCTCGACCAGCTTGGCAAACGGCTCGTTTTGCGGCACCAGACCGATGGCAATGAACAGACCGTCCAGTGCGATCGTGTCCTCCTCACCGCTTGCCACACGGCGCACGGTAATACCGCACAGCTCGCCCTCACCGTGGTACGCATCCACGACCGTGCCGAGCAGGATCTCGACGTTGTCCTTGGCGCGAAGCTGATCACGGAGCGACATCTCGCCCGTCAGATCGTCCAGATTCTGAATGACGTAGACCTTCTTTGCCAGCTCGGAGAGCAAAAGCGCCTCCTGCAGTGCCGAGTTTCCGCCGCCGACCACGCCGACCGTCTTACCCTCGTAAAACGCACCGTCGCAGACCGCGCAGAACGAAATACCCTCACCGATCAGCTCCTCCTCGCCCTCAAGGCCGAGAAGTCTGTGGCGCGCACCCGTCGCAATGATGACAGCCGTCGCCTCGAACTCGCCGCCGTCCTCGGTCAGTACCGTCTTGCTCTTGCCGTTGTCACGAATGCCCGTGACCTCGGCCATTTCGATCTCAGTTCCCTGCGCGAGTGCCTGCTCGACCAGCTTTTCGGCAAACTCGTTGCCCGTCAGCGAGACGAAGCCGGGGATGTTCTCCACCTTGGGCGAGAACGTGATCTGACCGCCAAAGGTCTCCTTTTCGATAACCAGTACGCTCTTGCCTGCGCGGCGGGCGTACACTGCGGCGGTGAGCCCCGCAGGGCCACCGCCGATGATGATAATATCATACATAGTGTTGCTTTTCCTTTACTGGTTCAGCATTTTCTTGATGTCGGACACGCCGGCACACTTGTGGACCTCGCCGTCCTTGACCACGACCAGCGTGGGAGCCTGCTTGATGCCCAGCTCGGTCGCCATCTCGGCGTGCTCGTTGGCCAGCAGCGTCTCGTAGACCACGCCCGCCTGATCGAGCAGCATCTTGGCGATCTTGCAGTTGGGGCAGCTTGCCGTCGTGAACAGATAGGTTCCGTCAGCGGTGCTTGCCTCGTCCTGGGCTGCTGCGGCGGTCTCCAGCTCGGGCGCGCCGTGCGTCAGCTTGGAGTTGGCAATGTCGTAGACCTTACGATCCTTGTACTCCTGCGACTTACCGTCGTTCCAGTTCTGAACGGGGCGGTAGTAGCCCGTGATACGGCTGTAGACCTCGGTCTTGCCACCGCAGGTCGGGCACTCAAAGTGCTCACCGGCAATGTAGCCGTGATCCTTACAAACGGAGTAGGTGGGAGACAGCGTGTAGTAAGGCAGCTTGTAGTTCTCCGCGATCTTGCGGACCAGCGTTGCGGCGGCCTTCCAATCGGGCAGCTTCTCGCCAAGGAAGGCGTGGAAGACGGTACCCGAGGTGTACAGCGTCTGCAGCTCGTCCTGAATGTCGAGCGCGGTGAAGATGTCGTCGGTGTAGCCAACGGGCAGGTGAGACGAGTTGGTGTAGTAGGGCGTCTCGTCGGCCGTCTTGGCAGCCGTGATGATGTCGGGATAACGCTTGACGTCGTGCTTAGCCAGACGGAAGGAGGTCGACTCAGCAGGCGTAGCCTCGAGGTTGTACAGATCGCCGTACTTCTCCTGATAGTCGGACAGTCTCTCGCGCATATGGTTGAGGACGTCCTGCGTGAACTTCTGCGCCTTGGGCTTGGTCAGATCCAGACCCAGCCAGTTGGCATTCAGGCACGCCTCGTTCATACCGACCAGACCAATGGTCGAGAAGTGGTTGGCGAAGGTGCCGAGGTATCTCTTGGTGTAGGGGTACAGACCCGAATCCATCAGCTTGGTGATGACCTCTCTCTTGACCTTGAGCGAGCGAGCCGAGATGTCCATCAGCTTGTCAAGACGCGCGTAGAAGTCCGCCTCGTCCTTGGCAAGGTATGCGATTCTGGGCATATTGATGGTAACGACACCGACCGAGCCCGTGCTCTCGCCGCTTCCGAAGAAGCCGCCCGACTTCTTGCGCAGCTCGCGCAGGTCGAGACGAAGTCTGCAGCACATCGAACGAACGTCGCTCGGCTCCATATCCGAGTTGATGTAGTTGGAGAAGTAGGGCGTACCGTACTTGGACGTCATCTCGAAGAGCAGCTTGTTGTTCTCGGTCTCCGACCAGTCAAAGTTCGACGTGATGGAGTAGGTGGGAATGGGATACTGGAAGCCGCGACCGTTGGCATCGCCCTCGATCATGACCTCGATGAACGCCTTGTTCACCATATCCATTTCCTTCTGGCAGTCCTTGTACTTGAAGTCAACCTCCTTGCCGCCGATGATGCAGTTCAGCTCGGCAAGGTCAGCGGGAACGACCCAGTCCAGCGTGATGTTGGAGAAGGGTGCCTGCGTACCCCAGCGAGAGGGCGTGTTGACGCCGTAGATGAAGCTCTCGACGCACTTCTTGACCTGATC
>JAGBTR010000129.1 GCA_017631215.1 Clostridia bacterium
AGTGGCTCGTGCAAGAGGGGCGCCGTAGAAAATAAACGCTCACGCGAAACGAACGCCCGCCGTATCACCAAACGATACGGCGGGCGACTTTTTCTAATAGGATGCTATTTGATGTTGACAATAAAGTGTTTTTGTGATAATATAAAAATAAAGATAATTTAGAATTTTTGCTGCCGAGCGTAAAACGGAGAATTGAGGATATGAAGAAGAACAGAATTTTTTTGCTATTTCTTATGCTCATCACATTATTGTTGTTGGTTGCTTGTTCTCAAACGACAGTTGAGTGGAGAAACACGAATGGTACTCTTCTTTATACAGAAAAGCTGGATAAAGATGAATCTATTCCTACGAAGGAGTTGCCAGAAGATACTGAAAAATGGGATTATATTGAATGGGATGAGAAAAAAGACGAGAACAAGGTGGTATATACCGCAGTTCGAAAGCCGCAAGAAAGCTATTTTGTAGGCAATGTTTTTCAAATAATTGTTAAAGATTTGGGAGAAACTCCTGTGGCAACGGGAAGCGCATTTGTGTTTCATAAGGATGGTTGGTTTATAACAAATGCACATGTTATGGAAAATGCGTATTACGCGCAAGCGATTTTTAATATTCCTAATAGTGTATCAGGAGAATCTTTCACATATTTGAGTATTATCGGAGGTTCTTACTACCATTTAGATAAAGATATCTATATTGGAAAAATCGAAAATTATAGTAGCATTCAATCTTATTACAATGAAATTTCCATTAATTTAAACTATGAAATCGGTGGTAAAACTTATTCTGTTGGATACCCTGAATCTTCTACGGAGTTGATTCTGTCAGAAGGGATAATAACGGAAAACTGGAGTGATCTGTACGAGAAACTCTATAGTGGAAATTCTTATATCTGTTCGACGAGCTATATCGCACCCGGCAGTAGTGGAGGGATTTTAGTAAATGAAAATCTTGAAGTGATTGGTATTACGACTCTCGGATGGACGGATAAGAAAGATAACTTTATTAATGGTGCAGCTATAAGTGCATTTAACTTTACCGGTCTATTGAATACAAACACAAATAATTTGATACCATTACTAAAGCAATTTCACGAAGATGAAATGGTGTATATTTGCTTTTTTAACGGGGCAAGATTTGATGAAGAAACAGAACGTATAGTTTTTGATGATGGAACAATTGGATACGAATATAGGTGGATTACAGAAGGAAAAGCTGATGATAATACAATGTATTATTCTGAAGAATTCTTAACAATAGCATCGGATGGATACATTGAATATACCAGTGAGGCTTATTGGGAAAATAGTCATAGACGGACAATAGATTTCTACGGTTATTTTTTAGGAAAAAATAGCTTTTCGGATTTTGTTTATGAGTTTGATTATGAATGGGAAACTGGTAACTATTTTGGTATTTATTGCGATAGTGTAAATTATTCGGAAAACATTGCACTAACGTTGAATAAATACGAAATATCGAAAAAATCCTATAACTATTCGGTATCCCAATTGGATATCGAGTATGCTAAAGAGAATTTCAATAGGACATATGAATGGTTAACTGATTGGATGGCAGAATTTGAATAATTAAAATTGCCCACCGTATCACAAACGATACGGCGGGCGTTTTCTTTTTCTGTTCAAGTTCTTGAAAGGGGCGTGGGGGAAACTTCTTTTAAGAAGTTTCCCCCACACGTTCTTTTTCTTACTGTCTGATCTTGATTCCCAGCTGATGCTCAAGCGAGCCGAGGATCTTGTTTGCGACCTTATCTGCCTCCTCGACGGTGAGGGTACGGTCGGCGGCGCGGAGTGCGACACGCAGCGAGACGGACTTTTTGCCCTCGCCGATCTGCGGACCGCGGTAGATATCGAACAGCGCGACGCTCTCGACCAGCTTACCGCCGGCGCGAGCCATGGTGGATTCGATGGTACCGACCTCCATTGCCTCGTCCACCACGAACGAGAAGTCGCGCGTGGTTGCGGGGAACTTGGGCAGCGGCTTGTACTCGACCGTGCCTGCGCGGTGGTCGAAGATGGCGTCGAAGTCAAGTGCGGCCACGCAGGTGGGCGTGTCGATGCCGTAGTTTGCGGCGGTCAGCGGATGGAGCTGACCGAAGATACCAAGCTCGGTGCCGTCAGCGGCCAGCACCTTGGCGCAGCGACCGGGATGGTAGGTTGCATCGTCCGAGCAGGAGACGTAGGTCACACCGCTGATGCGACCCAGCGCCAGCACGTTCTCGATGACGCCCTTGAGCGAGTAGAAGCTGGCTGCGCCGTCCTCACCGTAGGCGCCCAGCGTCAGCACCTTCTTCTCCTCGGGAAGCTGCTCGGCATCCTCGACGGGCAGGTAGATCGTTGCGATCTCAAAGAGGCGGACGTTCTCGTTGGAGAAATTGTTGTTGCGTGCCAAAACCTCAAGCAGAGAGGGAACGGCGGTCGTACGCATGACCGAGGTATCCTCACCCAGCGGGTTGCGGATGACGACCGAGCGGCGCAGTGCGCTGTCCTCGGGCATACGGATCTTGTCGTAGTAGCGGGGGCTGATGAACGAGAAGGTGTGGATCTGCGAATAGCCCATACCGTACATCGCTCTCTCGGTCGCAAGCTCGAACTCCTGCTTCTCGGTGCGGCCACCGCGCGTTGCCTCGGCGCACATGGTGCCCGTGGGGATCTCGTTGTAGCCGTAGATACGGATGATCTCCTCTGCGAGGTCATTCATGCAGGTGATATCGGAGCGGAAGGAGGGAGCCGTCACCGTGCCGTTGTCGTTGATGGTAAACTCCAGCTTGCGGAGTACGTCCTTCATATAATCCTCGGACAGCTCGACGCCAAGGAACTTGTTGATTCTCTCGACCTCAAGCGGCAGGACGACAGGCTCCGCCTTGCCGGGGTAAACGTCGATGATGCCGTCGACCACGTCACCCGCATCCAACAGAGCGACCAGCTCGCAGGCGCGCTGCAGGCCGTCCATCGTGTTCTCGGGGTCAAGACCCTTCTCGTAGCGCGAGGAGGACTCGGTACGCATACCGTTCTTCTTGGCGGTCACGCGGACGGATGCGCCGTTGAAGCAAGCACTCTCGAAGACGACCTTGGTCGTGTTCTCGGTGATCTCGCTGTTGGCACCGCCCATAACGCCCGCCAGCGCGACGGCCTTTGCATTGTCGGCAATGACCATCATCGTCGAGTCGAGCGTGTGATCCTGATCGTCGAGCGAGCGGAACTGCTCACCGTCGGCTGCGCGGCGCACCGTAATGGCCGAGCCGTCAAGGCAAGCGGCGTCGAAGGCGTGCATCGGCTGACCGTACTCAAGCATAACGTAGTTGGTGATATCTACAATGTTATTGATGGGACGAACGCCTGCCGCGCGCAGTCTGCGGCGCAGCCACAGCGGCGAGGGGGCAATGCGGACGTTCTTGACCACGCGACCCGTATAGCGGTAGCACAGGTCGGGGCAGTCGATCTTGACGGACAGATGGTTCTCGACGAGGTCGCCGTCGCCGCAGCTCTTATCCTCGGGCTTGCGGATGGTGAAGGGGCGGTCGAACGACACGCCTGCCTCGCGGGCAAGACCGATGACGGAGAGGCAATCGGGGCGGTTGGAGGTGATCTCGAACTCGACCACGGCATCCTTGAGCATCATCACGTCGCGGATGTCCTTGCCGATATCTGCCGCGTGCTCCTCACCGAGGATCCAGATGCCGTCGGCGAACTCACCGGGGCAGTCGTGACCATCAAGACCCAGCTCACCGAACGAGCACAGCATACCGTTGGAGGGAACGCCGCGCAGCTTGCCTGCCTTGATGGTGACGTCACCGGGCAGCTTGGCCACGGGAATGGCGGCGGGTACGATCGCGCCCTCAAAGACGTTCTGCGCGCCCGTAACGATCTGGATGTTCTCACCCGTACCGATGTCCATCTGGCAGATCTGCAGATGGTCGGAGTCGGGGTGCTTTTCAAGGCTCACGATGCGTGCGACCTTGACGTTTTCAATATCTGCGCCCAGCATTTCGTAGCCCTCGACCTTGGAACCGGTGTCGGTCATGCGGTCGCAGAAGGCCTTGATATCGACGTCCTTGACGTCAACGAAATCGGACAGCCAATTCATAGAAAGATTCATAATCGTTTATCTCCTTTCCGATCAGAATTGCGAGAGGAAGCGGACGTCGTTCTCATAGAGAAGACGGATGTCGTCAATGTGGTACTTGAGCATAGCGATACGCTCGACACCAAGGCCGAAGGCAAAGCCGCTGTAGACCTCGGGGTCGATGCCGCAGTTACGCAGCACGTTGGGGTGTACCATACCCGCGCCGAGGATCTCGATCCAGCCCTCGCCCTTGCACAGACGGCAGCCCTTGCCGCCGCAAGCGAAGCAGGAAACGTCAACCTCAGCCGACGGCTCGGTGAAGGGGAAGTGGTGGGGGCGGAAGCGAATTTTGGTGCCCTCGCCAAACATTTTCTTTGCAAAGGTCTCAAGCGTGCCCTTGAGGTCGCTCATCGTGATGCCCTTGTCGACCACAAGACCCTCCATTTGGTGGAAAAGAGGCGAGTGGGTG
>JAGBTR010000130.1 GCA_017631215.1 Clostridia bacterium
CATCGACGCGACCAACAGCATCTGCGCCTACAGTTTCGAGGCCTGCCCCGATTCGCTGGCCTACCACGCCAAGGAGGACGACCTTACCTTTGCCAAGCGCGTCGACAAGGACTACCTCCCCACGCCCGTTCATCTGACCGTACTGGAAACGCCGTCCGTCCGCGTCAAGGATGCGGACCCCAAAACCGCCCTGCGCTCCGAGGCGGTCGCCGTCGCGGAGGAGATCGTGCGTCTGCTTCACTCGGACGAGCGACTGGCAAACGGACGCCCCATCCGTGCCGGCGACATTGCCGTGCTGATGCGTTCGATGGGAATGGCAGGTGACCTGGTCAAGGCTCTTCGCGCCTATAACGTCGACTCGTCCTATGCGCCGCGCGAAAACCTCGCCGCACATCCGCATATGACGATGATGGTCGATCTTCTTTCCGTCATCGATAACCCGCACGACGACGTGCCCTTGATGGGTCTGCTCGGTTGTGACAACTCACCCATCCCGCTGACCGACGTGCTGAGCGCACGCGGCGAGACGACCAAATCCGCCTCGCTGTACGACGACCTTTGTGCCGCCGTCGAGCAGGACTCAAGCGTGGCGTGGAGCGAGGAAACGCGCCGCGCGATGCGGTCGTTTTGCGAGCATCTGGCACGCTGGCGCGCGTGGGCGGCAACCTTGCCCGTCGACCGTCTGCTCCGCAAGCTGTACGCCGAGCCGTTTTTGGCGCCGCTGATCAACACCCCCGCGCTCGTCGCGCTGTACGATCACGCACGCAACTATCAGAACGCCTCCTTCTGCGGTCTTTACCAGTTCCTGCAATATTTCCGTCGCCTGCTTGACAGCCCCGACGGGCTTTCCATCGCGGGACTGAAGGAGAACAACGACGCCGTCCAAATTATGAGCATCCACAAGTCCAAGGGACTCGAATATCCCGTGGTCTTCGTGTGCAACTGCGCCAAGAAATTCAACGAGCGCGACCAAAAGGCCGCTGTCACCTTTGACCGTGATCTGGGAGCGGCAACACAGCTGTTCAATCCCGACACCGCCACCCAGGAGAGCTCGCTGACCCGACGGGCAATTGCTCGCTGCATCGACGAGCGCGCAACCGAGGAGGAGATGCGTCTGCTCTACGTCGCAATGACGCGTGCCCGTGAGCGGCTGTATCTGACGGCACAGCTCTCGCAATCTCGCTTTGACACGGTACGAAAGCGCGCCGAAGCCCCCACGCGCGGCAATCGCTATGCAACGCTGTCGGTCAACAATTATCTCGATTGGATTCTGTCGGGTATCTACGCCCCCGACGCCACCATCCCCGAGCATTGTGTCGAGCTGACCGTGCTCAACAAGGATCTCTACACGCACCCCCACCCGATGGAGGAGGTGCTGTCATCGAGCGTTCCCACCGAGGCAACCGATGACGGTGTGCAAGCAGACGCCAAGCCCGACGTCGCATCGGCGGACGAGCAGTTTTACCGCGCCGTTCTCGCGCATCACGCAACCTACGACGATCCCCGCGCCTTGCTTCGCACCCTGCCCACCAAGGCGGCGGCCTCCAAGCTGCGCGCCGCGATGCTGGACGGTCGTTGGCTGGCCGAGGATTTTGGTGGCGACACCGAGGGCGCCAAGGCTCGAACCGAAGAGACGGCACTGTCCGACACCGAGGCGAGCATCCGTCGCCGCATTGAGCTGATGCAAGGTCGACGCCCCGCCTTTGACGAGCTTCTTGCCGAGGGCGAGCGCGCAACGCCTGCCGAGCGCGGTACGGCGACCCACCTTTTCCTTCAGTATTGCGACGTCAAGCGACTTGCACGCATCGGTGTCGAGAGCGAGATCGCACGCTTAGTCGAGGACGGCTTTCTCACGAAGCGCGCCGCGGGTGTGCTTCGCCGTGAGCAGCTCGACGCATTTTTGGCAAGCGATCTGTTCACACTGCTCTCAAAGCCCGAGACACGCATCTGGCGCGAGCTTCATTTTGACCGTTTCATTCCCTACCGCACGCTCACACGTAACGCCGCGCTTGCCGAGAGGCTCGAGGACTACACGCTGTACGTGCAGGGCTCGATCGACTTGATCGTGGAGGAATCGGACGGCACACTGTGGCTGTTCGACTACAAAACCGACCACATCCGCGACAGCGGTGAGGCGGAGGTCAAGGAGCAGCTGCTTGGCGACCACGCCGACCAGCTTCGCATCTATGCAAAGGCTGTCGAGGGACTGTTCGGTCGTCGACCCGACCACGTGTCGATCTATTCTCTGCCGCTCGGCCAAAGCGTCGAGCTGACGTCACGTCTCTAATGGAGGTAAATTATGGAATTTCTTTACTGGCTTGAATCCATCCGCACGCCCGTGATGGATGCCGTGATGGCGACCGTCACGCATCTTGGCGAGGAGACCTTCTTCCTCGTCATCGCGCTGCTCGTTTTTTGGTGCGTAAACAAAAAACAGGGCTACACGCTGCTTCTCGTCGGCTTTCTCGGCATCATCGTCAACCAACTGCTTAAGCTGACCTTCCGCATTCCCCGCCCGTGGGTCAGAGACCCCAACTTCACCGTTGTGGAGAGTGCCGTCGAGGAGGCAACGGGCTATTCCTTCCCCAGCGGTCACACCCAGAACACCGTCGACACCTTCGGCTGTGTGGCGCGCGGCACGCGGCGGCTGTGGCTTCGCATCGTCTGCGCCGTCATCATTGTGGCTGTCACCTTCTCGCGTATGTATCTGGGCGTTCACACGCCGCTTGACGTGGGCGTGTCGCTGGCGCTTGGCGTGCTGCTCATTCTGTTCGTCTATCCTCTGCTTGAAAAGGCACTCGACAGCCGCCGCGCCATCTGGTGGGTGCTTGGCGGTGTGGTCACGCTGTCGGTCGTCTTTTTGCTGATGACCGAGCTGTACTTCCCCACCGTCGAGAGCATCGACGCGCACAATCTCGCCGAGGGGCAGAAGAACGCCTACACCATGCTCGGCTGCTCGCTGGCCGTCATCCCCGTCTTTGCACTCGATCGCTACAAGATCAAGTTCGACACCGCCGCGCCGCTGCTCGGTCAGCTGCTCAAGCTGCTGCTCGGCGCCGCCATCGCCCTTGCCATCAAGGAGGGACTCAAAGCCCCGCTCGAGCTGCTGTTTGACGGTCATATGGCCGCCCGCGCGCTGCGCTATTTCCTCATCGTCGTCTTTGCGGGCACGCTCTGGCCGATGACCTTCCCCTTGTGGGCAAGAGTGGGTAAGAAAAAGAACGAAAACGCATAAATTGGGGAGGACGACGCAGGGACCTTTTTGAAAAAAGGCCCCTGCACCCCAAAAACTTTTAAAAAAAGGAGGGGCTGATGCGAAAGTTATCTTCCTTCAGCCGAACAGCTTCTGAGCGGAATTGGGGCCTACCCCAAAAGTTAGCCGCGATGTTCAAGCTCTATGGAGGCACACAAAGCGGAACAAGCCTTGTGCCGTAGAGCCGCGCCACCGCCCCATCAAAAAAAGAAAACCGAGGCATCGCCTCGGTTTTCTTTTTGCGTTATTCCTCGATCGCGGCCTTCTTCTCCATCGCCGCTCTCATCGTTGCGACCGTCGCCTCATCGAACTTGGGGCTACGGTCGTAACAGTACAGACCGTTCTTCTCCTGCTCCACGTCGTAAAGCTGGGTGTAGCAAAGACCCATAATGTAGGGATTGGTGATCAGAATATCCGTCAGCTTGCAATAGCGCTCGACGAACTCCTCCAGCGTCTTGGGGGCATTACCGTAGCCCCAGCCGTTGTCCGTCTCGGGCGCCCAACGGATGCCGCCGTACTCGCTCATATAGATGGGCTCGTTGCGGTAGGGCTGAACGTCGCGCTCGGCACGTCGGATCTGGTCATTGACAATGCCCTCACCAATATGCGCGTAGCACTCGGCAAACTTCTCCACGTTCTGCTCATAGTCGTGAACGTCGTGGATCTCCTTGCCGTCAATGTGATAGTTACCGCTCACGTCGATGCAGGGGCGGGTCGGGTCGTACAGCTTGGTCGCGCGGTAGGTCATCTCAAGCAGACGCACCTTCTCCCGCTTCTCGTAGTAGTGCCAGGTCTCGTTGAAGGGACACCAACCGATCAGCGCGGGGCTGTTGAAGTCGCGCTCGACGATCTCCATCCACTCGCAAAGGAAGTTGCCCTCGGCGACGGCGTTCTTCTCGTCGATACCCCAGTTGGCGTGCTCGCCCCAGACGATGTAGCCTGCGCGGTCACAATGATAGAGGAAGCGCTTCTCGAACACCTTCTGGTGCAGTCTTGCACCGTGGAAGCCGAACGTCTGCGAGAGCGTGATGTCGCGGCGGAGTGTCTCGTCATCGCGTGCCGTGTAAATGCCGTCGGGATAGAAGCCCTGATCGAGCACGGTGCGCAAAAAGACCGTCTTGCCGTTGAGCTTGAATTTGAGCCCATCCAGCGCGACCTCGCGCATACCGAAGTAGCTGTGGACGGTGTCCTCACCAAAGGTGATGTCAAGATCGTACAGCCGACCGTTGCCGATCTCCCAAAGGTGCAGCTCGTCGAGCGCCAGCGTGGCGGTAAAGAAGCCGCTCGCCGCCAGCGTGGTCTTGCCCACGGGCTTGCCCTCATACGTCGCGGACAGCGTCAGCTCGCCCTTGCCAACGACCTCGCCCATCACGGTCAGCACGCCGCGCGTGATGTCGGGATAATATTTGCAGCTCTTAACGTAAGCCTTGGGCGTAAGCTCCAGCCACACCGTCTGCCAGATACCCGTCGTGCGGGTATAGTAGCAGGCATACGAATCGTGCTTGGTGCTTTGCTTGCCCGCAGGCTGCTCGCCGCTGCGCACGTCATCCTCGGCAATGACGAACAGCACGTTCTCACCGACCTTGACTTGCGCGGTGATATCGATGGCAAACGAGGCGTAGCCGCCGATGTGTTCGCCCGCAAAAACGCCGTTGACGTAGATATAGCTATGAAAATCGACCGCGCCAAAGTGCAGCACCACGCGGCCGCTCGTCTCCTGTTCGGTCAGCTCGAAGGTGCGGCGGTAGCAGACGGACGGAATAAAATCGGTATATCCAATGCCCGACAGCACGCTCTCGGGGCAGAACGGCACCGTGATGGTTTTCGAAAGCGCACCGCCCGCGTACAGCTTACGCTCGCGCGCACTCACGCCAAAGTCAAAATCAAATTCCCATTGCCCGTTGAGATTTTTCCAATTGTCTCTTTGCCATTGCGGGTTGGGATGCTCACATCTTGGGATATCCATAGACGATTCCTCCTGCGATTTTTTTATATTATAGCACATAGCGTTCCGTTTTTCAACACGCTTTCGGCACTTTCATCACTTTGCCCTTCGTTTTTTGATAGGCTTCTTTTTTGTCAAAACGCCCGCGGTGAAATATCGCCCAAATGTAATTTTGTCA
>JAGBTR010000131.1 GCA_017631215.1 Clostridia bacterium
CGCCCAAAGGGCGCAGTGTGAGCGTAAAGGAACGAAGTTGTTCAGCATAAAACTCCTCCCAAAAAAAGAAAATAAATCCCCTTATATATATCCCGATTTCAAAGAAAGGATCCTACGACAGTGAAGCAATTTGGTAAGAAAGGCCGCGAGAACGAAAACATCGAATTCCCCGACCAGAAGATCATCCCCATCTCCATGGAAAAGGAGGTCCGCAAATCCTTCATCGAATACTCGATGTCCGTCATCATCTCGCGTGCCCTCCCCGACGTGCGCGACGGTATGAAGCCCGGTCAGCGCCGTATTATGTACGCCATGTATGAGGACGGTCTGGTCCATTCCAAGCCCTTCCGTAAGTCGGCAACGACGGTCGGTAACGTGCTCGGTCGCTACCATCCCCACGGCGATGCCGCCGTCTATGGTACGATGGTGCGTATGGCGCAGGATTTCTCCTACCGCTATCCCCTCGTTGAGGGTCAGGGTAACTTCGGCTCGGTCGACGGCGACGGAGCGGCTGCTTACCGTTACACCGAGGCGAGAATGGCGCGTATCTCGGACGAGCTGATGCGCGATATCGACAAGAACGTGGTCAAGATGACCAAGAACTTCGATAACCGCCTCGATGAGCCCACCGTCCTGCCCGCCCGCTTCCCGAACCTCTTGGTCAACGGCGCGGTCGGTATTGCGGTCGGTATGGCGACCAACATCCCGCCCCACAACCTCGGCGAGGTCATCGACGCCACCATTTTCCGTATGGATAACCCCCAGTGTACCGTCCCCGAGCTGATGGAGTACATCAAGGGTCCCGACTTCCCCACCTACGCCACCATCTACGGTCAGAACGGCATTCTTGAGGCGTATACCACGGGTCGCGGTCGCATTATGGTGCGCGCCAAGGCAACGGTCGAGGAGGAGGATCACCGCATCATCATCACCGAGATCCCCTATGCGGTCAACAAGTCCACGCTGTGCGAGTCCATCGCCAATCTGGTCAAGGACAAGAGAATCGAGGGTATTCGCGAGCTGCGCGACGAGTCGGGTCGTGACGGTATGCGCATCGTCATCGAGTACAAGCAGGATGCCAACGGTCAGGTCATCCTCAATCAGCTTTACAAATATTCGCAGCTTCAGGACACCTTTGCGGTCAATATGCTGGCCGTCGTTAACAACGAGCCCAAGGTGCTCTCGCTGCCCCAGATCCTCGATCTGTATATCGCGCACCAGGAGTCCGTCATTGTCGCACGCACCAAGTACGACCTCGAAAAGGCGTTGGCTCGCGCGCACATCCTCGAGGGCTACAAGATCGCGGGCGACCACATCGACGAGGTCGTGACCATTATGAAGACCTCGGCCTCCATCCCCGAGTCCAAGGAGCGCTTGATGGAGAGATTTGGACTGTCCGACCGTCAGGCGCAGGCCATCGTCGAGATGACGCTGGGAAGACTGACGGGTATGGAGCGCAGCAAGATCGAGGCGGAGCTTGCCCAGCTGGAGGAGCTGATCGTCGATCTGCGTGACATTCTTGCCAACGAGTCGCGCGTCCGTCAGATCATCAAGGACGAGATGATCGAGATCAAGGAGCGCTACGGCGACGCGCGTCGCACCGAGATCGTGGCCGCCGAGACCGAGATCGTTTACGAGGATCTGATCGAGCGCCACAACTGCGTTATCACGCTGACCCACACGGGCTATATCAAGAGACTCCCCGCCGACACCTACACCGCCCAGCATCGCGGCGGCAAGGGCATCATCGGTATGACCACCAAGGAGGAGGACTTCATCGAGCGCGTGCTGTCGGTCAACAGCCATTCGATCCTTTTGATGTTCACCAACACGGGCAAGGTGCATACGGTCAAGGCGTATATGATCCCCGAGGCGGGTCGTACGGCCAAGGGCACGTATCTGGCCAACGTGCTGGAGCTTTCGGAGGGTGAAAAGGTTACGACCATCATCAGCATCGATGCCTTCAGCGAGAGCGAGCATCTGACGATGGTCACCCGTCAGGGCGTCATCAAGAGAACCGAGCTGACCGAGTTCGAGCCGCACCGCAAGGGCGGTAAGATCGCCATAACGCTGGACGAGGGCGACGAGCTGCTGTTCGTCGTTCACACCAAGGGCGGCGAGAGCGTGCTGCTGGCAACTGCGAACGGCGCGGCGACCCGCTTTGAGGAGGAGACCGTCCGCGTGATGGGTCGTTCGGCGCGCGGTGTGCGCGGTATGCGACTGGCCGAGGGCGACGAGATCGTCGGCGCGGTGCTGGTTGAGGACGACAAGATGCTCATGACCGTCACCGAAAACGGCTACGGCAAGCGTACCGCCTTTGAGGAGTTCCGCCAGATGAAGAATCGCGGCGGATCGGGTGTCATCTGTCACAACATCAGCGATAAGACGGGACGCCTGGCAGGCATTTGCGCCGTCTCGGAGGAGGATGATCTGATGCTGATCACCGATCAGGGTACCATCATCCGTACGCCCGTCGCGGGCATCAACACCTATTCCCGTTCGGCGTCGGGTGTCATTGTGATGCGTCTCGACGAGGGTCAGAAGCTGGTCAACTTTACCAAGGTTTCGCCCGATCCGAAGGAGGATGGGGGCGACGAGGAGGAGCCGGTCGACGGGGAGGAGCTGACCGTCGAGGCAGAGGAATAAGATAATAATAATTAAAGATAGAAAAAGCGAGGCTGTTTTGCAAGAGACAGTCTCGCGGTTTTTTTTGTTTTTTGGGAGGGGTTTTATGCTGAACAACTTCGTTCCTTTACGCTCACACTGCCCACCTCGGCGTTGCCGAGCTGCGCGCGTTCGCGGGTGTTCCGTCTTCATTCTTTGCCTTGTGGCAAAGAACGAAGCAAGAAAGCACACCAAAGGGCAAGCCCTTTGGAAACCCGCGCCGCTTTGCGGCGCACCGTTCGCGCCTTCGGTGGGAAACTCCGTTTCCCAAGGCGGCGCTCAAAGGTATTGTTGGGCGAAATTTTCGCGTTTGTGTGTTAAAGAAACACACAAACACTTTGGGTGGTACTCTCGCCGTTTTGATAGCAAAAAGTCAAACAACGATCGAGGCTAAACCCTTGGGGCAGGGGCCCCGAGGACGCTTTGATGTTGCTTTGCTAAAGGAGTACAAACTACCGCCTAAACCAAAACCAAATGCCTTAAAGTTCTTGGGGGTGCAGGGGGGATTCTTTCAAGAATCCCCCTTGCGCGTTCCCCCTGCATCGTTCTCTTATTTCTTCCGTTTCTTGACCGCTGAAAATCCAAATTTCGCGAGCTTTTTGCCCAGCGCAAAATATTCGCCGTGCATAAAGGCGGCGAGGTCGGCGCGATCCATACAGAGCTTGCCCGACTCGTCGAGCAGAGCCTCGTCGGCGCGGACGGAGACGATATCGGCGAGGAACATATCGTGAGTGCCGAGCGGAACGATGTCGAAGACGCGGCACTCGAGCGAGAGGGGGCATTCCGCGATCGAGGGGCAGGACACCTCCACGCCCGCCTCGCGCGTCAGGTGACAGCGTTCAAACTTGTCCACCTTGGCGCCCGTGTACATACCGCAGTAGTCGGCGGCGCGAATGAGACGGGTGGGGGTCAGATTGAGCGTGAACTCGCCGCTCTGCTTGATGATGCCGTAGGAATGCCGCTGGGGGCGGATCGATACGTAGGTGCGGGGCGGGTGGGTGTTGAGTATGCCCGTCCACGCCACTGTGATGATGTTGCTCTGCTCCATCGTTCCGCAGCTCACCATCACGGGCGGCAGCGGACCGAGCAGCGTCGAGCCCTTCCAGGTCGTTTTTGCCATTGGTTGCTCCTTTTTTAAGGGTTTGTGATCGATAGATAATCAGCAAGTGCTTGGGCGGCCACGCGGGCGGCATCGTCCTTGGTCAGCGCGCCCTCCAGCACCGCCGAGACGGAGATGGTGGCGTCGGTCACCGAGTCCACGCCCTCCATCGGCGTCGCCAGAACAAGAGCCAGCGCGTTGCCCGACGTCGCGGACGACAGCGAGCCCAACGCCATACCGCGCCCGCGTGCGGTCGTGACCGCGTCCGAAAGCGCGC
>JAGBTR010000132.1 GCA_017631215.1 Clostridia bacterium
CGGCCGACACGCTGCGTGTGGAGAACGTCGCCGTTGCCTTTGTGATGGGACTCAACGAGGGTGAATTCCCCGCCGCGGGACGCGATGCGGGTCTTCTTTCAAGCGACGAAAAGCAACAGCTTCGCGAGATGGGACTGACACTGGACAAGGACGACGAGGTGCAGGCCGCCAACGAGCTGTTTTACGTGCTCCGCGCGATGTCCAAGCCGTCCGAGCGGCTGTTCGTCTCGACGGCACGCGCAGATTCGGAGGGCAAGCTCAAGTCGCCCTCGTTGCCCTACGTGCGTCTGGCGACCATTCTGCCCCACCTCAAGGCGTGCACCCGCACCTTCGATCTTTCTATGATCTCGCCCCCCTCGGACGTGTATGATATGACCTATGCAAGCACGACCGACGAGGGTGATGACGAGAGCGACGCTCCTCAGAGCGAGGAGGATCGCTATCAGCCCGTTGAGCCGTCCGAGCACGACGTTGCCCCCGAGGTAACGGCTCGGCTTCTGGGCAAGGATCTGTATTTGACGCAGAGCAAGATCGATCGGTTTGTCGGCTGTCCGTACAGCTTCTACTGCACCCATTTTCTGAATCTGCGCGAGCGCGAGCCTGCCCGCGTGGACGCCTCCGACCGAGGCACCTTCATCCACCATCTGTTCGAGGAATTTCTGCGCGGCTGTATCGCCGAGGACGGCTCGTTCAGCTTGCCCGAGGACAGCGAGGTCGAGGGGATTTGCGACAAAATCGTCAACAAATTCATCCTCTCGCTCGGTGACACTGCTATGTCCGATCTGCGCACGCTGCACGTCTTCCGACGCCTGCGCGGTCTGGCGCTGATCCTGCTGCGCGACATTCTGCACGAGCTCAAGCACAGCGCCTTCCGCCCCGTCGCCTTTGAGGAGCATATCGGCGAGGGCGCGAGCGTCCCTTGCTACGAGATCGAGCTGACCGACGGACACCGCATCCTGCTGAGCGGCACGGTCGACCGTGTCGACTGCTACCGTCAGGGCGAGGACGTTTATCTGCGCGTCGTTGACTACAAGACGGGAACCAAGGAGTTCTCGCTCAAAGACATCGCACGCGGTGCCAATATGCAGCTTTTGATCTATCTGTTCAGCCTTTGCCGTCCCGCGCATACCCACCCCGCAGGTGCGATGTACGTAGCGACCAACCACGGTGACTCCAAGCCTGAAGCCCACCGCTCGGGGTTGCTCTTGTCCGATCACACCATTCTCTCCGCTATGAACGACGAGTGGGATAAAAAGTATCTTGCGGGCATTTCCAAGACCAAAAACAACGAGATCAGCGGCAAGGCACAGATCAGTGCCGAGGCGTTGGACCAGCTGGAAAGAGACATCCGCGACACGCTCGGAACGATCGGCGAGGATATGATCCACGGTCGCGCCGCGCGAACGCCGAGCAAGGACGCTTGCCGCTATTGCTCAATGCGCGCAGGATGTCCCGTGGCCGACCACAGCAAGGGCTCGTTCTGAGCCATCTGAATGATACGTTAAGGAGGACTTATGTCTGAATTTAAACCGACCCCCGCGCAATCGTGCGCGATGGAGCTGACGGGGCGAGACATTCTCGTCTCTGCCGCCGCAGGCTCGGGCAAGACCGCGACGCTGACTCAGCGCATCATCAATTCGCTCGTCACCCCCAAGGCGGACGAGCGCGGTGATATCTCGCGTATGCTGATCGTGACCTTCACCCGTGCGGCCGCCGCCGAGCTTCGGTCGCGCATCTCTGCCGAGCTGTCGCGCGTGATCGCCGCCGAGGATCGGGACGGTGCGCCGCGTGTCGACCGCGCCTATCTGCACAAGCAGCTGCTCGCGCTGGGCAGTGCGCAGATCTGCACCATCGACTCGTTTTATCAGCAGACCGTGCGCGCCAATTTCGAGCGGCTGGGCTTGCCTGCCGCCTTCCGTCTGGCCGACGAGGTCGAGCTCGCACCGCTCAAGGAGCAGATCCTTGACCATCTGATCGACCGCCACTACGCCGCCGCGGCTGGGGCTGAGCCCGATCCCGAAGCACCGCTTGACCAACTGTCGGGCAACGCCTTCGCGCTGGCAATGGACAATCTGCTCGCCAACCGTGACCGAGGCGACACGGCAAGCGTTTTGCTTACGCTGTTCAACAAGCTGCTCTCCTTCCCCGAGGAGCTTGAGCTGCTTAAAAAGGGAGCAGACCGTCTCTGCCATCAGGCAACGCTGCCGCTGACGCAGACGGACGAGGGTCGCATCATCGTCGAGCATCTGATCCAAAAGCTGTCTGCCATTCGCGACAAGCTGGCAGATGCGATCGAGCAGTGGCATCTTGACACCTATACCGAAACCAACTACGTTCCCGCCGCAGCTGACGATATGAACACGATCGATCAGATCATCGCCGATCTGCGTGCCGATCTTTGGGACAGCGCACGCGAGCGCGCTCTGAGCTACAAGCCGATCGGGCTTGGCAAGAAGGGTAAAAAGAACCCCGACCCGCCCTTTGATGCCGACGCCCTCTCCGCCATCCGCGCAAACGCCAAGGAAACGCTGACCGCTCTCCCCACGGGCGAGATGGAGTTTGACGAGCAAGAATACCGTCAGCGTATGCTTCGCACAGCGGCCACGCAGCGTATGCTGTACACCCTTTTGAGCGACTATGACCGCACGCTCACCGAGGAAAAGAAGCGACGCGGTATGCTGGAATTTTCGGATATCCGCCGCTATATGCTCCGTCTTCTCGAGGACAAGGACGGCAACGCGACCGACGTGGCGCGCTCGTTAGCCGCTCGCTTCGATGCCGTCTATATCGACGAATATCAGGACGTCGACGCCGTGCAGGACCGCATCTTCGCGCTGGTCGGCGCGGGCGGCAAGCGCTTTATGGTCGGTGACATCAAGCAAAGCATTTACGCCTTCCGCGGCTCGGATCCCTCGCTGTTTGCGGGCTACCGCAAGGCCTTCCCCACCGTCAAGACCGTCGACGACGCCGCGCTCTCGCCAAACGGCAACTGCATCTTTATGTCGGAGAATTTCCGTTGTGACCAGACCGTCATCGACGCGACC
>JAGBTR010000133.1 GCA_017631215.1 Clostridia bacterium
CTCCTGCAGTCCGCCGCTGTCGGTCAACAGCAAGCTCGCGCGGGCGAGCAGCTGCTGCATCAGCGGCAGGGGCAATGGTGGGGTAAGTCGGGCGTTGGCACAGTCCTCAAAGGCGGCGGTCACCGTCGCACGAACACAAGGCGACGGATGGACGGGTGACACCAGCAAAACGTCGCGCCGTCCCTCGATCCGCGTCCGAATGGCGTGCAAAAGCGCATAGCGCGACCGCTCGTCCAGCTCGCGTCGGTGGGCGGTCAGAAGCACCACACGCCGCCCGTCAAGCTCGCTGAGCAAAGGGTGCTCGATCTTGTGCTCAAGGCATAGCCGCACCGCGTCGGTCGCCGTATTGCCCACCGTGTACACGCGCGAGGCAACCGCGCCCTCGGCAAACAGATGCCCCACCGCTCGTTCGGTCGGTGCCAGCCAGAGCGCACTCATCGCATCGACGGCACGGCGATAGAATTCCTCGGGAAAGGGCGCGCGCACGTCACCGCTCCGCAAGCCCGCCTCGACGTGCACGATGGGGATGCCCGCGTAAAAGCAGGACAGCGCGGCGGCAAAGGCGGTCGCGGTATCACCGTGCACCAGACACGCCGTATAGTCCGCGTCGCGGGCAAGCTCACGCCGCACAGCCCCGAGCAGCCGCTCGGTCAGCACGGGAAGCGATTGTCCCGCGCGCATCACGTCAAGGTCAACGTCCGCGCTGACACCGAAAAACTGCAGTACCCCGCGCGCCATTTCGCGGTGCTGTCCCGTCAGCACCACACGGCAGCCAAGCCCCGCCGCCCGCATCGCAAGCACCAGCGGGCACATCTTGATGGCCTCGGGGCGCGTACCGATCACGATCAGATAGCGTTCCATTCTCATCCCCCCTCGCTCCAATCTATTCCAAGAGGGGGCGCGATATGAACACCACTTGACAAAGAAGGGCGAGGCGGCTATAATATTTTTGTAAACGTATTGACAAACACAGTTTTTTGTGATATCATTTTGATATCACTTTAAAACTGTGGAGGTAAATATGGCGAATATCATTGAGATCTCGCATCTGTCCAAGCGCTTTGGGCGGGTGCAGGCGGTCGACGATCTGAGCTTTTGCGTGCGCGAGGGCGAGCTGTTTGCCTTTTTGGGACTCAACGGCGCAGGCAAATCGACAACCATCTCCATCCTGTGCGGTCAGCTGCAAAAGGATGCAGGGCGCGTGAGCGTGGGCGGTGTGGACATCGACGAGGGGCTGGATCGCATCAAGCGTCACTTGGGCGTTGTCTTTCAGTCCTCGGCACTCGACGCTCCCTTGACCGTACGCGAAAATCTGCGCTCGCGCGGTGCGCTGTACGGCATTATGGGAAAGGCGTTCGACGATCGGCTGGGCGAGCTTTGCGCATTGCTTGAGCTGGACGATCTGCTCGATCGCCCGCTCGGCAAGCTGTCGGGCGGTCAACGCCGCCGCATCGACATTGCGCGGGCGCTTCTGCACCGTCCCACGCTGCTCATCCTCGACGAGCCGACCACGGGACTCGACCCCCAGACACGCCGTTTGCTCTGGGACGTCATCACCGAGCTGCGCCGCCGTGAGGGGTTGACCGTCTTTCTCACCACGCATTATATGGAGGAGGCGGCCGACGCGGACGATATCATCATTCTTGACAGCGGTCGCATTGCCGCCAAGGGCTCGCCGCTCGCGCTGAAGAACACCTACGCGGGCGATTTTCTCACGCTCTACCACACAGACGAGGAGAGTGTGCGCGCGTGGGGTTATCCCTACGAATGCGTCCGTGACGGTGTGCGCCTCAAGCTGACGAGCACCGCCGAGGCGACCGCGCTCATTCTCGCCCACCCCGACGTGTTCACCGATTACGAGATCACCAAGGGCAATATGGAGGACGTATTCCTCGCGGCCACGGGAAAAGCGCTGTCGCACGACGGTGAGATGGGAGGTAAGCGCAAATGAAAACACTCTCTGCTTTGGTACGCCGCAACGTGTCGCTGTTCTTCAAGGACAAGGGCATGCTGCTCACCTCGCTCATTACGCCGCTGATCCTGCTCGTTCTGTTTGCCACCTTTCTTGGCAACGTCTACCGCGACGCCTTCGTCTCGATGCTCCCCGCGGGTATGCCGCTGAGCGAGGCACTCGAGCGAGCCATCGAGGGCTGTGTGGGCGGTCAGCTCTTTTCCTCGTTGCTTGCCGTCTCGTGCGTGACCGTCGCCTTTTGCTCCAATCTTCTGATGGTGCAGGACAAGGTCACGGGCGCGCGCGCCGACCTGACCGTTTCGCCCGTCAAGCCCTCGCGCCTGGCACTCGCCTATTACCTGTCCTCCGAGCTTGCGACCCTGATGATCTGCCTTGTCGCCACGGCTGTGGGACTTTGCTATATTGCCTGCATCGGTTGGTTTATCCCCTTTGCCGACGTTCTGCTCATTCTGCTTGACGTCGTATTGCTCACGCTGTTCGGCACGGCGCTGTCGTCCATCGTCAGTTATTTTCTCACCTCGCAGGGACAAATGTCGGCGGTCGGCACCATCGTCGGCTCGGGCTACGGATTTTTGTGTGGCGCATATATGCCCATCTCGTCCTTCCCCGAGGGACTGCAGACCGTGCTGTCCTTTTTGCCCGGCACCTACGGCACCTCGCTTCTTCGCAATCACGCGATGCGCGGCGCGCTGGAGGCGATGGTGGACGAGGGATTGCCCGCCGAAGCGACCGACATTCTGCGCGATGCGGTCGACCTCAATATTTATTTCTTCGACCGCTCGGTGGGCGAGGGGGCGATGCTGGCCGTGTTGGGCGGCACCGTTGCCCTTCTGATGCTCGTTTACGTTGCGATGAATACCAAAATCAAAAAGCGCGTCGGATAAGACACGCGAAAGGAAGCTTTATGATCAATGAACAACACAGCCGCACGGCCGCCCTTGTCGGCGAGGAGGCTCTGGAGCGGCTCTCCCGCGCTCGCGTGGCCGTATTCGGCGTGGGCGGTGTCGGCGGACATCTGGCCGAGGCACTGGCGCGGGCAGGCGTGGGCGCGATCGACCTTGTTGACGGCGACGTGGTATCCGTCTCCAATATCAACCGCCAGATCATCGCGCTCCACTCGACCGTCGGTCGCCCCAAGGTCGAGGTGATGGCCGAGCGCATCCGCGATATCAATCCCGCTTGCAAGGTGACCGCGCACCACCGTCTCTATCTGCCCGAAAACGCCGACGAGCTGGACTTATCCGTCTACGACTACGTTGCCGACGCCATCGACACGGTCAGCGCCAAGCTCGAGCTTTGCGTCCGCGCCAAGGCGTTGAACGTCCCCATCATTGCCGCGATGGGGGCAGGCAACAAGCTCGACCCATCCGCGTTTGAGGTGTCCGACATCGCCAAAACGACGGTCTGCCCGCTGGCACGCGTGATGCGGACAGAGCTTCGCCGTCGCGGCATCAACCATCTCAAGGTGGTCTACTCGCGCGAGCTTCCCGTGACCACGGGAACGACCGATGAAGAGGGACGCCGCCGCACCGTCCCCGCCAGCATTTCATTTGTGCCGTCGGCGGCAGGACTCTTGATGGCGGGAGAGATCGTCAAGGATCTGATTTCATAAAATAACCGACCGCTCTTTGCTACGTAAGGGAGCGGTCGGTGCTCTTTTTTGAGGGGAATGCTTTACGGCTTCTCCTTTTTACGCGCTCACTGCGCCCTTCGACATATTCCTCACCCCTCTTGCGCTACAATATGACCATCCACCGCCATAGGAGGTCATACCATGCATTCCAACGTCCGTCTCCACCGTCCACGCGCGCGTCTGCTCCCCCACGACAACGGACACGCCCTCTCCCCCCGCCTCGCCGCCGCGTTGCACGCCGCCACCACCTTTGCCGCCTGCTGGCTGTTCACCGCCAAGCCGTTGCTCTTTTCTGTCAATCCGCTCGCCATCGCCCTTGTCGCCTCACAGGAGCGCGGGATCGTGTGGGGCGTGCTCGGCATTGCGCTCGGGCTTTGGCAAACGGGCGAGGCTGTCGCGCTTCATCTCATCGCCACCGCACTGACGCTGTTGACTCGCCTTGCGCTTCGTCTGCTTGTCGCATCCAAGACCGCCCCGCTCGGCATCGCGGACGAGCTGGGGCAGCTCGCGCTCCGACTGCGCACGCGGCTGCTGGGTCTGTTGCATTTGGGACAAGCCCCCGATTCCCCACACCCCCCAACCGCTTGGGACGAGCCGCTTCGCTTGCGCGTGCTCGCCGCCCTTATCGGCGGTCTTGTGCCCGCCCTCGGCATTCCTATCTCGCGCGGCTTTCTCTTTTACGACCTCTGCGGTGCGGTGCTCTATCTTGTGCTGCTACCACTTGCCACCGTGCTGCTTTACTACGCACTTGACAGCAACGAGCCGCCCCTTTCCCCCGCCCGTGCGATCGGGCTTTCCGCCCTGCTCGCGGCTGGGTGCTTTTGCGGTCGGACGGTCACGCTGCTTGGCATCTCACCCACCGTCTGCCTTGTGCTCGTTCTGATGCTGGAGGCAACCACACGCTACGGACTCGGCGTGGGAGCGGCGCTGGGTGTGGTCGGAGGGCTGGCCTATGCGCCGCTAACCGTGCCCATCTACCTTGCCGTATCCCTCACGCACGCCCTGCTCTCGCCCGTGCTTGGCGCTGTGGTGACGCTGCCCTGCGTGGGTGCGGCACTGCTTGCCGCCCTGCTGTCGGGCGGTGCGACCACCCTGCGCGCGCTTGCCCCGTCTTTGGTCGTGGGCATTCTGAGCCATACCGTGTGGTGCCGTCTGGTCGCCTACGGTGAAAAAAGCCGCACTGCCCGCGCGGTCAAGCCCCCAAAGCAGGACGAAGCGCTCTCGCGTCAGCTGGCCGAGGAGGCGGCAAGCGTCGCCTGCCACGCCCGCATCGCGTCGGTGTCAACTGCCTTTGGCTCGCTGGCCGAAATGACACGCAGTCAAGGCGTCCTCGCCGATTGCCCCGATGCCGACGAGCTTCGCGCCGTGCTGGACGGCGTGATGGACGAGCATTGTCCGCGCTGTCCCCATCGCACGCGCTGTTGGTCGGAGGAATATTCCTCCACCGCCGAAGGGATGCGCGCGGTCGGTCACCGATTAACCCTGCGCCCCGACGACGTCGAGGGGGCGATGGCGGCCTTCCCCACGGCGTTGCGCACGCGTTGCACCGTTCTTCCCGAGATGCTCGGTGAGACACGCTACCGCGCCACACGGCTGGCAGGTAACCGTCAAGGCGCGATGCGTGCCGAGCTGCTCGCCGACGCCTACGATGCCATCGCCCACCTTTTGCGCGACATTCTGCACGAAAGCGCGCCCGAGCACGACGCACGCACGGTGCGAACGGACGTTGCCTTATCGATCGCAACCGCGCTCGACGAGCACGGCCTCCATCCGCGCCACGTTCTGGTGACGGGCGACCGTGTGCTCCGTATCCGCATCTGCGGCATCAGCCCCGCCGCGCTGACACTCTCGCGCGACGAGCTCCGAGCGGCGCTCTCGGCGGTGTGCGGTGTCAGGCTTTCGCGTCCGCGCTACGACGGCACGGATGACGGCACGCTGACGCTTCACGCCGAGCCGCGCTATCGGGTCGATTGTCACCGCGTCAGCCGCTCCGCCCTTGCAAGCGAGACGCCACACGCCCGCGCGGTCTGTGGGGACACACTGCGCACGCTTGTCACCGACCACGGGCTTTTTTACGCCCTGCTCTGCGACGGTATGGGAAGCGGTCGACAAGCGGGGGCGACCTCAAGCGCGGCCGCGATGCTGCTGGAGCGCTTGCTTGGGGCAGGTGTCAGCATCGGAACGGCACTGCGGCTGGTCAATCATTTTCTCCGTACCCGTGCCGATCGCCCCGAGCGCGAATGCTCCTCGACGGTCGATCTGCTTGAGGTCGACCTCTACACAGGGCAAGCGCGGCTGGTCAAGAGCGGTGCCGCCCCCAGCATCCTTTTGCACGGTGATCGTGTCAGCCGTATCACCTCGCCCACGGTGCCGCTGGGCATTCTCGGCACCGTCGATGCCCAAAGCACACCGCTTGAGCTGGTCGAGGGCGACCGCATTCTGTTGCTCAGCGACGGCGTGACCGACACCGTCCCGAGCGAAGGTGAGGCGGGCCATTGGCTCGACGATTTTCTTGCGGGCGAGCCGCCCAAGGAGGACGCCGCGCTTGCCGAGGCACTACTCACGCGTTGCCGCGCCAACGGCTCGCTCGACGACGCCACCGTCGCCGTCCTCCGCGTGCTGACGGCCGAGTAGCGCGCGCGACCATCCGCGCATACACTGGTCAAAAAGGAGGTACACGCCCATGCTCATTACCCTTCCCTATCTGCGCGAGCGCGCCGTCGAATATGCGCTCCGTTGGGCGCTGTCGCGCAATCCGCTGTTTCCCGATTTCACGGGTCAGGGCGGCGACTGCACCAACTTCGTCTCCCAATGCATTCTTGCGGGCAGCTGTGTTATGAACGACACGCTGGATTTCGGTTGGTACTATTTTTCCCCGACCAACCGCGCCCCCGCCTGGTCGGGCGTTCGTTATTTTTACGATTTTCTCACGGGGAGCCCCGATTTTGCAAGCGAAAACGGCGGAACGGGTCCCTTTGGGCGCGAGGTGATGACCCAACAGCTGATGCTCGGTGACGTCGTTCAGCTCGCCAACACCGAGGGCGTCTACTATCACACGCTCATCATCACGGGGTTTGAGGGTGATGACATTCTCGTCTGCGCCCATTCGGACGACGCGCGCAACCGCCCGCTCTCCACCTACAACTACGCCACCGCTCGCTTTTTGCATATCGATGGCACGCGCCTCTTGCTCGAAAACGACGAATGCTACCGCCAGCTTCTCGAGGGCATCGCCTACCGCCCCCTGGTCTGCGCCTCGGACGGCATTTTGCTTGGAAGCGAGCCATAAAAAAAGCACCGCACAGACCGTTTCTCTGTGCGGTGCTTTTATTCATCGGCGACCACCGAAAGCAGTGTCTCAACAGCGTCGCTCTCATCGTCGACGCGAACGACGCGGATGCGGTAATCACCGGGCGTAACGCGGCTGTTGACCTTCCACTCCCAGACAAGACGGCCATTGGGATAGGGCATCCGCGCCTCTAGCCCCTTGGCCGTGGAAATGCCGCTTTTGTAATGGACCTCGATGCGATACTCGACCCCCACCTGAGCCGTCAGCTCAATGCGTGCCGTGTCCCCCTGCACGACGCGGTCGGTCACATCCACAATACCGAGCGGCACCGTGACCGCGCTCGGTGTCTCGGGGCGTGTTTCCTCGCTCACACCCCATACGGCTATCCCGCTCCTGCGCACCGACGTGACGGCGCCGTACGGGCTGATCTCCACGTCAACCGTATCCTCGCCGATCCAGACGCGATGGTACTCATTGCCGTCCTCGTCCGCAAGCGGGTAGGCGTACATCACCTCACCGTCGAGCCCCAACGCACCAAGTAGCGCGAGCACGTCCTCGGCCATGCGCTCGGTCAGGTGCATCGTCTCGCACAGCCGCTCGACCGACACCTCGCGCGTCGCCTTGGTGGGCGGCGGTGTTTGGGGTGAGCAGGCAACCAGCACCGTCACCGCCAAAGCAAGCAAAAGCACTCGCCCATAGCGTCTCCGTTCCATATCCGCCCTCCCCCTTTGAAACCTTTTTCTACAGTATACAGCAGCGCCGCTCTTTTGTCAAGTTTTGCCGCACAGCCCTTGACAGCATAGTGCGAATATGATACAATAAAATCATCATAAGCAGGAGGCGTTTCTATGGAAATCATTCGTAAGCTGGCCGCCAAGGCCGCCGATATCGGTAACCGTGAGGGTGTGACCATCGCTTTTCTCGGCGACAGCGTCACGCAGGGCTGCTTTGAGGTCTATTACAAAAACAACGGTGCCATCGAGACCATCTTCGACAAGCGCTATTCTTACGAGGCGTACGTGTTCGAGCTGCTGTGTATGCTCTATCCGTCCGCCACGGTCAATATCATCAACGCGGGCATCAGCGGAGATAACGCTGAAAACGGTGCTCGTCGGGTGGATGAGGACGCGCTTGCTTTTCATCCCGATTTATTGGTTGTTTCGTATGGCTTAAATGATGCGGTGAGCGGTGGCTCGAACGGCATAAAAGCGTATGCAGAGGATTTACGAATCATTTTCGAG